>VGCB01000178.1 GCA_016870235.1 Actinomycetota bacterium
CCCTACCCGCGCCGCTGCAGGTGCGCGCCGTCGTCGGCGTCGAGCGACGCACCGGGGAGCAGGCGCGCCGTGACGTCGACTGGGCGGACGTGGTCGTCGTCTGCGGCAGCTCGCAGCTCGACCACCGCGTGTCGAACCTCTACACGCGCGAGCCTTCGGGCCGGCGCAAGCTCGTCGTCTCGAGCCGGCGCGGCGTCGAGGCGATCGCCGGTGAGATCGTCGAGCACCTCCGCCGGCGGGCGAGGCGGGCAGGCGGCGACGCCGCCGACCAGAACGGGTAGGGCACCACGCTCCAGGCGGCGGCCGCGTACCAGGCGCCGAAGGCGAGGCTCGCGAGCCGAGCGTGGGCGCCAGCGTCCCGACCGCCCCGACACGCTCCGTTCGCGGTGGCGGCCGCGTGACTCGGCGCCGATGGAAGATCGGTTCGGCGGCCGCGCAGAGCGCGCCCGGCTCCGGGCGGCTAGCGCTCACCGACGATCGCCTCGATCGCCTCGTCGATCGGCGTCGTGTCGTCCAGCGAGGTCAGCTGCACGGGCTCTCCCTTCTCGCCGGTGCGGCCCACGAACAGCGTCGGCGTGCTCGTGACGTCGTCGGCGAGCGCGCGGGCGTCGACTGCCGCGCCGGCCTCCTCGGCTTCGGTGGAGCCTCGGTCGTCGAGGAGCTGCTGCACCTTCAGGCCCGGAATCGAGGCGGCGGCGCGCCCGATCATCTCGTCGTCGAGCCAGCCGGCGTTCTCGGCGCCCTGGTTCGCGTACAGGAGCGCCTTGAAGTTGAACGCGCGGTCCTGGTCCCCGGCCGCGATCGTCGCGAGGCGGCCGCGGCGCGAGTCGTCCCCGATGAACGCCCACGGCTGCATCTCCACACGAAGCGTGCCCGTCCGCACCCAGCGCTCCACGATCTCCGGGAAGGCCTTCGTCTCGAACTCCCGGCACGCGGGGCACTGCAGGTCGAGCCACTCGACGAGCGTGACCGGCGCGTCCGGCTTCCCGAGCGTGAGGCCCGACTGCGGGATCCCGGCGAAGAGCTCCTCGATCTCGCCGGCGCCCGTGAGGGTGCTTCCCTCGACCGACCCCGTTGCCGGCAGGTCGCCGAGCCCGCCGTCCGAGCCGCCGCTCAGGACGACGCCGAGCACGACCGCGACCACGATCGCCGCGAACGCCGCCGCGGCCGCCGCGAGGACCCGCGGTGACGCGGTCCGCGCCCTTCCCGTCGTCGGCGTTCGCTTCGGGGGCGGGGTGGGGGTCTGCCGTGCCTTCCTGCTCACTTTTCCGCTGGTCATCGCGTGCTCTCCTCCTGTCGGTGCTCGTCGCTCCCTGCCGCTGCGAGGCCCAGGAGGGCGATCAGCAGCAGGAAGCCGGTCAGGGCGAGGATCGGGATCGTCACGTAGCCGAGCTCCTCGATCCACTTCGTCGTGCAGCCGCCGGGTGCCGAGAGCCGACAGGCCGTCGACTGGCCCACGATCCCGTTCTCGACGAGAAGGTGGTAGACGGCGACCCCGGCGCCGGCGAGCGGCAGGGGGAGGAGGTAACGGGTGACGCGGTAGTCGTTGCGGACGGCCGCGAGGAGCAGGATGATCGACAGCGGGTACATGCAGACCCGCTGGAACCAGCAGAGCTCGCACGGGAAGAACCCCGCGATGTCCGAGAGGAACAGGCTCCCGCCAGTCCCGATCGCCGCGACGAGGAAGCCGGCCCAGAGCTCGTAGCCCCAGAGCGCGCCCCGCACGACCTCGAGTGGCCGGCGCACGCCGGCAGCCGCGAGCGCCCCCACGAGGAGCGCCGCCGCGACGACCGCCTGGCCGGCCACGGCCAGCACCGCGAGCGCGGTGATGATCGCGTCCGTCATGGATCCACGATGCCAGATCGGGCGCGGGCTGGGCTCCGTAGTCGGCCGCGAGACGTGGTCGCAGCCGCGGGTGGCACGCGCCGACGCCGTCTGCTGGCAAGCTGCCCGGGTGACCGACTCGGCCATCCGCCTCCGCGGCGTCGTCAAGCGCTACGGCCCGATCACGGCGGTCGACGGGCTCGACCTCGACGTCCCGACCGGGACGTGCGTCGGCCTGCTCGGGCCGAACGGCGCGGGCAAGTCGACGACCATGCGCCTCCTCACGGCGCAGTCGATCGCCGACGAGGGGGAGCTCGAGCTGCTCGGGTACCGGCTGCCGGACGAGTCGAAGGAGGCCCGGGCATTCCTCGGCGTCGTCCCGCAGCTCGACAACCTCGACGTCACGCTCAGCGTCGAGCAGAACCTCCTCGTCTTCTCGCACCTCTACCGCATCGCGCGCCCCGACCGGCGCGAGGCGATCGAGCGCGCGCTCGAGATCGCCCGGTTGGCCGACCGCCGCGGCTCGCGCGTCGACGAGCTCTCCGGCGGGATGCGGCGGCGGCTCCTGATCGCCCGCGCGCTCGTGCACCGTCCGCGGCTCGTCCTCCTCGACGAGCCGACCGTGGGGCTCGATCCGCAGGTGCGGCAGGAGCTCTGGGCCCTGATCGACCGCCTCCGCAGCGAGGGCACGACGATCCTGATGTCGACGCACTACATCGAGGAGGCGGAGCGGCTCGCCGACACCGTCGTGATCATGTCGCACGGCAAGGCGGTGGCCGCCGGACCGCCGCTCGCGCTCGTCACCGCGCACGCGGGAGCCGACGCGCTCGAGGTCTACGGCTCGCCGGTGCGGCTCGCCGAGGTCGAGGTCGAGGCCGCGCGCGAGGGCCTGCGCACGCGCCGCTCCGGGACGAGCATCTCGATCTTCGGCGTCAACGGCTCGCTCGGTGAGCGGCTCGGCGGCGAGCGCCGGCCGGCGAACCTCGAGGACGTCTTCGTCCTCCTGACCGGCGAGGAGATCGATTGACCGCGCTGCCGGAGCGGGGCCGCAAGCTCCACCGCCTCGAGCGGAGCGCGCTGACCGGCGTCCTCGTCCGCGAGGTCGTCAACTACTCGTCCTACTGGCGTGCCAGCACGTTCTCCTCCACGGTCGAGCCGACGATCTACCTGCTCGCCTTCGGGTTCGGGTTCGGGTCGATCGTGTCCACGATCGGCGGCTACGACTACGTCGACTTCGTCGGCACCGGTACCGTCGCCACGGCGGTCCTCTTCTCGTCGGCGTTCCCGGCCATGTTCGGGACGTTCGTCAAGTACAAGTTCCAGCGCACGTACGACGCGATCCTCGCGGCTCCGGTCGACACGGAGGAGATCGTGACGGCGGAGGCGCTCTGGATCGCGACGCGCGCCGGCGTCTATGGATGCGTGCCCATGCTCGTCGCGATGGCCTGCGGCCTCGACCCGTCGTGGGGGATGCTGACCGTGCCGCTCATCGCGTGGCTCGCCGGGTTCGGGTGGGCGTGCTTCGGGATCACCGTCGCGGGGTTCGCGAAGTCGATCGAGAACTTCAACTACGTCGTCAGCGCGGTGCTGACGCCTCTCTTCCTGCTCGCGGGCTCGTTCTTCCCGCTCGACGAGTTCCCGGCGTGGGCGCGCTGGCTTGCGCAGCTGAACCCGCTCCATCACTGCGTCGTGCTCGTCCGGCACGCCGTCTTCGGGTTCGTCGGCTGGCACGACGCGATCCGTGCGGCTGCGCTCGTCGCCTTCGGCCTCGTGATCTGGCGGCTGGCGATCCGCGCGATGACGCGCAAGCTGATCGACTGAGCCGCCGGTTCCGGGCGCGGCGAATCGGCGCCTTCGACGCTCGGCGGCGGCGAGCTCGTCGTCGTGCTGGCCGGCGCCGACGCTGAACGAACCGCGCAGGTTGCCGAGTCGCACCGGCGTCGTCGCAGACGCCCGCCCAGCCGGGCTCGAGGTCGGGATCGGCGTCGGCGCGGCCGTGGGCACCGACGCGGGCCTCGGCCTCGAAGGGTTCTCGACGTCCGCGGGGCCGTTTGCGCGCGCCAGGTACCTCGGTCCCTCACCCCACCTGACGCGCGCGGAAACGGCCAAGCATGGAAACGCGTCAGACCCCGAGCGCGGCTGCCGCGGCGGCGTACGTGTTCTCGCGCACGTAGATCACGTAGCCGAACGTCCCGCGCCCGGACGTCACCCCGGAGGTGGCGTAGACGTCGACACCCGCCTTGAACAGGCGCTCGTGCACGTCGACGAGGGCGCCCAGCTCGTCGTCCCCGCGGACGAGGAACGCGCGGTGCGGGCCGTCGAGCTCGAGGTTGGCCGCTCTCGCCTCCGCGGCCAGCTTCGGCGGGTCGGCCGGGAAGAGCGCGAGCTGCGCCACCGACGGGCCGCTCGGCACTGCGGTGAAGGCGAGCTGCTCGACGCCGCGCTCGGCGAGCGCCGAGAGGACGCGATAGGCGGCGCCGAGCTCGTCCCTGACGGTGACGTAGAAGTACTCGACGCGCCTGATCTCGACCGCCATCGCGTGATGATCGCCTCTTCCGGCCGGCCTGGCAAGCAGGGCGGGCTTGTTCGCACCGCCACAACACCGTAGAGTGGCCCGATCAGGATGAACGTGTCTGCCGCGACCATCCATTCGGGGATCCCAGCGTGATCGAGCTCGCGCTGACGGTCAACGGCGCCGTGCGGACGGTCGAGGTCGAGCCGCGCTGGACGCTCGCCGACGTCCTCCGCGATCACCTGGGGCTGACCGGGACGAAGCTCGGGTGCGAGCACGGCGTGTGCGGCGCCTGCACCGTCCTGCTCGACGGGGAGCCGGTCCGGGCGTGCCTGCTCCTTGCCGCCCAGGCGCAGGGAGGCTCGGTCACGACGGTGGAGGGCCTGTCCGACGGCAGCCTCGACGAGCTGCAGGAGGCGTTCCGGCGGAACCACGCGCTGCAGTGCGGGTTCTGCACCGCCGGCTTCCTGCTCACCGCGACGGCGCTCCTCGACGAGGGCCCGACGCTCGACGAGACGTCGGTGCGCGAGGCGCTCGCCGGCAACCTCTGTCGCTGCACCGGCTACGAGACGATCGTCCAGGCCGTCCTCGAGGTCGCCGCGCGATGATCCACGCCGAGGTCCCGACGCTCCGTCCCCGGTCGATCGGCGCGAGCGTCCTCCGCACCGAGGATCCGCGCCTGCTCACGGGTCGCGGCCGCTTCGTCGGCGATATCGCGCTGCCGGGGATGCTCCACTGCGCCTTCGTCCGCAGCCCGTTCGGGCACGCGCGCATCGTCTCGCTCGATCTCGAGGCCGCGCGCGGGGCGCCCGGCGTCGTCGGCATCTGGACGGGGGCGGACTTCGCGGCCCTCTGCCCGGTCGGGATCCCGACCGACACACGGGTCGAAGGCGTGCCGGTGACCGCGCAGCCCGTGCTCGCGCCCGAGTTCGTCCGCTACATGGGCGAGGCGGTCGCCGTCGTCGTCGCCGCCACGCAGCACGAGGCGGAAGACGCGGCCGCGCTCGTGGCCGTCGAGTGGGAGGAGCTGCCGGCCGTCGTCGACGCGGAGGCCGCGCTCGCGGGCGGGCCCCTCGCCAACGAGACGATCGCAGACAACCTGATCATCGACCGGACGGCCGCGCACGGCGACGCCGGGGCCGCCTTCTCCGCGGCCGCGCTCAGCGTCTCCGCCCGGATCGAGTGCGGCCGGTACGCGGCGGTGCCGATCGAGCCCCGCGGCGTGCTCGCGAGCTGGGACTGGGCGCGCGAGCGGCTGACGATGTGGAACTCGACGCAGGTCCCGCACTTCCTGGGGACGCTGGTCGCGGCGCTCGCCGGCTTCCCGGAGCAGTCGATCGAGGTGATCGCGCCCGACGTCGGCGGCGGCTTTGGCCAGAAGGGCCACCTCTTCCCGGAGGATCTCGTCGTCGCCGTTCTCGCCCGCGAGCTCAAGGGCGCCGTCCGCTGGCTCGAGGATCGGCGCGAGAACCTGATGACCGCGACGCACGCGAAGCAGCAGGTGCACGAGATCGAGCTCGCGCTCGACGGCGACGGCCGGCTGCTCGGTCTCCGCGACCGGATCGTGGTCGACGGCGGCGCCTACAACCAGGCGCCCTGGTCGCAGCTCGTCGAGGGGCAGATCGCGGCCGCGTCCGCGACGGGCCCCTACCGCGTGCCGAACGTCGAGACGCGACTCCGGGGGGCGGTCACGAACAAGTGCCCTGTCGGCTCGTATCGGGGCGTCGGCTGGACGGCCATGCAGATCGCGCGGGAGACGGTGATCGACCAGGCGGCACGCCGCCTCGGGCTCTCGCCGTTCGAGATCAGGCGCCGCAACGTCGTCCGGCCGGAGGAG
>VGCB01000179.1 GCA_016870235.1 Actinomycetota bacterium
CGACCGCCAGCCGCGTGTCCTCCGGGGCGAAGGCGAGCGTCGTCACCTTCCCAGCCTCGGGCAGGAGCATCGCGGGCGTCCGCCCCGCGGGGCCCTTCCCTGAACAGTCCCACACCGCCACCGAGTCGCCGCCGCCCGTCGCGAGGTAGCGGCTCGTCGCGTCCCAGGTGAGCTCGACCACCTTCGTCTCGAAGCCGGACATCATCATGTCCTCGCCGCGCTCGATCCGCCACAGGTGCACCGTTGCGTCCTGGTCGCCCGTCGCGAGCCAGGCGCCGTCGGGGCTCCAGGCGACCCGCAGCACCGATCCCTTCCAGGTGAGCGTCCGCGTCTCGCCGCGCGCAGGACGCCACATGCGGACGCCGCCGTAGGTCGCGGCGCCCAGCTCGAGGTCCCTGGCGCCGGGCCTCCAGCCGAGGTCGAGGACGGTGCTCGGGTGCTCCGTCGAGACGTGCTGCTCACGGCCGGCCGGGTCGAGGACGCATACCTTGCGCCCGGCTGCGATCGCCAGCCGCTTCCCGTCTGTCGTCCACGACAGCGCCTCGACCCACGCCGAGCCGAGCTCGACCTCCCACAGCAGCTCGCCGCTCTCGCCCCAGAGGCGCACGCACCCGTCCTGGCCGCCGCTCGCGAGCTCTCCGGCGCCCGGCCTCCAGGCGATCGACGTCGTCCCGAGGCCGTGGCCGGAGAGGTCCGCCACCGTCTCGCCGCGCTCGGCCGAGGCGAGCAGGATCGGGCCACCGATCGAGGCGGCGGCGACGGTGGCGCCGGAGGGCGACCAGCCGAGACCGACGACGTGATCGTCGACGGCCGCCGTCCAGAGGGCCGGCGAGGTCGGGGCGGCCGTCACGTCAGACATGCCTCGAAGCCCTGTTGCAGCTCCTCCCGGTCGAGGTTGCGGCCGATGAAGACGAGCGAGCTGCGGCGCTCCTCGCCCGGGGCCCAGGCGCGGTCGTGATCGGCCTCGAGCAGCATGTGCACCGCCTGGAGCACGAACCGCTCGTCGACCCCTGCGACCGAGACGATGCCCTTCGTCCGGAAGATGTCGACGCCGCGCTCCGCGAGCAGCCCGCGCAGCCAGCGGATCAGCTTCTCGGGGTCGGCGTGCGCATCGGCGGCGAGGGCGACGGAGCCGACGGTGTCGTCGTGCTCGTGGTCCGGGTCGACGTCGATCGAGAGGTCCGCCGCGCGCTCGCGGCCGGTTGAGTCGACGAGCCGCATCGCGAACTCGTCGGGGCCGTGCTGCGTAAAGAGCGCGACCACGGTCGGAGCCGCCAGCTCGAGTCGCGCCACGGCGCCCACGTCGACGCCGAGCCGATGGAGCGTCCCGTTCACGGGCAGCGTGCCACCCTCGGGGATCGGGGCCGGCTCGCGTGTCCAGGCGACGACCACCTCCTGCTCGATCCGCTCGAGCGCCGCCCGCTCGACACCATCGATCGCGGCCGCGAGCAGGTCGATCGTGGGGTCGGGCCCCGCCTCGAACGCGAGCTCGTACGTCCCCGCCGCGAGCGCGAAGGCGCCCATCCATTCGAACGGGTACTCCGGCTCGAGGAACGCCGGATCCGTCTCGAGCGCGCGCCCGAGGTCGAAGCCGCCGACGTCCAGGACGTGGTCGAGATCCACGGCGGACCGCTCCGTCCGGTGGATCGTCGCGACGGCGTTGATCGCCCGTACCCGACGCTCGAGCCGTTCGAGCGCCGCCGGCTCGACGAGATCCGTCTTGTTCAGCAGGATCACGTCGGCGAACGCGATCTGCTCCTTCGCCTCGTCCGACTCGTCGAGATGGAGCTCCAGGTGCTTGGCGTCGACCACGGTCACGATCCCGTCGAGGGCGAGCTTCTCGCGCATCTCGTCGTCGACGAAGAACGTCTGGGCGACGGGGCCGGGATCGGCCAGCCCGGTCGTCTCGATCAGCACGGCGTCGAACCCGTCGCGCCGCTTCATCAGGTTGCCGAGGATGCGGATCAGGTCGCCGCGGACGGTGCAGCAGATGCACCCGTTGTTCATCTCGAAGATCTCCTCGTCGGCGCCGATGACGAGGTCCTGGTCGACGCCGACCTCGCCGAACTCGTTGACGACGACCGCGATCCGCTTGCCGTGCTGCTCGGTGAGGATGCGGTTGAGCAGCGTCGTCTTGCCGGCGCCAAGGTAGCCGGTGAGGACGGTGACGGGAACCGGATCGGGCTCGTGGACGGCGGTCATGGCTCTCCTTCCTGGGGGATCAGGGGCTTCCGGGCGCGGCGGCGACGAGCAGCCGTCGCCGGGTGCTGCGTCGCCGGACGGTTCGCCCGGCGAGGACGGCGGCGAAGCACGCGGTGTTCGCGAGGACGATCGCCGCCCCGCTCGAGACCTCCGCGTAGTACGAGGCGTAGAGGCCACCGATCCCCGCGACGATCGCGACCGCGAGCCCGATCGCCATCATCCGCGGCAGCGTCCGCGCGACGAGCGACGCGGTCGCCGCGGGCGTCACGAGCAGCGCGCTCGTGAGGACGACGCCGACCGCCTGGATGCCGGCGACGACCGCGAGGGCCAGCGCCACGAGCAGCACCTGCCGAAGCCGGTCGGCGTCGAGGCCCATCACCCGGGCATGGGTGGAGTCGAACGACGTCAGCTCGAGCTCCTTGTGCAGCACCGCGACGAGCCCGAGCACGACGGCGGCGACGATCGCGAGCGCGACGATGTCGTCGGTCGTGACGCCGAGGACGTTGCCGAACAGGATGTGGGAGAGGTCCCGGTAGCTCGCCGTGGTCGAGATCAGGAGGATCCCGAGGGCGAAGAGCGCCGTGAAGACGAGGCCGATCGCGCTGTCCTCGCGCAGCAGGCCCCGACGGGAGATCCAGCCGACCGCCAGCGCCGTGACCACGCCGGCGGCGATCGCTCCGCCGAACAGGCTCCAGCCCGCGAGGTAGGCGACGACGACGCCCGGCATCGCCGTGTGCGCGAGCGCGTCGCCGAGGAACGCCATCCGGCGCAGGACCACGTACGCGCCGAGCGTGGCGCACGACAGCGAGACGAGCACGACCGCGACGAGCGCGGAGCGCATGAACGGATACGCGAATGGCTCCGTCAGCCAGTCCACACGAGCTCCTCGGACGCGACGCCGGCGGCTGCGGAGGGGAGCATCCGCCCGTCGCGCAGCTCGACGACCTCGTCGAAGTCGCCGGCCACGAGGTCGCGGTCGTGGGTGGCGACCACCAGCGTCCGCCCCCGCCGCGCCAGGCCCTCGAGCACGGACGCCACGGTCGCCCGCGTCGTCTGGTCGACTGCGTTCAGCGGCTCGTCCAGGAGGAGCAGCTCGGCCTCCTGCGCCAGGGCGCGCGCGAGCAGCGCACGCTGCTGCTGGCCGCCGGAGAGCGCGCCGATCTGCCGCTCCCGAAGCGGCAGCAGTCCGAGCTGTTCGAGCGCGTCGGCCGCCATCGCCCGGTCGTGCCGCCCCGGTCGCCGGAGCCAGCCGCAGTGCACGTAGCGGCCACCGAGGACGAGCCGCTCGACCGTGATCGGGAAGCTCCAGTCGATCTCCGATCGCTGCGGCAGGAAGGCGACGCGGTGGTGACACGCGCCGACGCGATTGCCGAAGACGCGCACGTCTCCCGCGGTGGGCGCCTGCAGCCCTGCCGCGAGCTTCAGGAACGTCGACTTGCCCGACCCGTTGTGCCCGATCAGCGCCGCGCGCGACCCCCGCTCGACCGCGAGTCGGAGGTCGGCGATCGCCTCCCTCGAGGCGCCGGGGTAGACGTACGTGAGGCCGTGGGCCTCGAGCGCCGGCGCGCCCGGCCTCGGGTCGGCGTGGCCGCGGCCGGCGTACGGGAGCCGCGGGTGCGTCATCCGGCGAGCGCTTCGACGACCGCGTCGACGTTCGCCCGCATCATTCCGACGTAGGTGGCCCCCGCCGTTCCCTCGGGGCCGAGGGCGTCGCTGTAGAGGGGCGGCGCGACGACGACGCCGGAGGCCTCGGCGACCCGCTCGAGGAGCTTCGAGCTCTCGATGTTCTCCGAGAACACCGCGCGGACACCCGTCGCCTCGATGCGGTCGACGAGCTCGGCGATCCTGCCGGCGGAGGCGTCGGCGGCCTCGGTCGACGCCGGCAACGCCGTCCCGACCACCTCGAAGCCGTAGGCCTTCGCGAAATACCCGAACGCGTCGTGGTTGGTCACGAGCTTGCGTCCGCCGGCGGGGATGCGCGCGACCTGCTCGCGCACGTACGCGTCGAGGTCGGCGAGCTCGGCCAGGTACGCGTCGGCGTTCTCGCGGTAGGTGTCGGCGTTGCGGGGATCCGCCTCGACGAGAGCGTCCCGCACGCGTCCGGCGATGACGCTGACGTTCCCGACGTCCTGCCAGACGTGCGGGTCGGCCTCCTCCTCGCCGTCCTCGACGAGCGTCGTGGGCGTGATCCCCTCCGTCGCGACGACGCGGACGGCGTCGGCGCCGGAGGACGCGAACAGATCGTCGAGCCACACCTCGAAGCCGAGGCCGTTCTCGAGCACGAGGTCGGCCTCGGCCACGGCCACGCCGTCCTTCGGGGTCGGCTCGAACACGTGCGCGTCGCCGTCGGGGCCGACGAGCGTCGTCAGCGAGATCGCACCGCCACCCACGGCACGGGCGACGTCGCCGAGGATGGAGAAGGTGGCGACGACCTCGACCGGGCCGTCCCCGTCCTGCGCTTCCTCACCGCCGCAGCCCGAGACCGCGAGGGCGGCCGCGGCGAGCACCGCCGCCGCCATAGCACCGCGCCGGCGCGAGGTCGTCGCCCGTCGCCTGTCGGAAGTGCGCGCTCTCGAGCTCATGAAGATAATGAGTATCATACTTATCCATGAGACCCGTGCGCAGGTTCGCGAGCTGGCGCGGCGCCGGGCGGGGAGCGCGCTGATCACCCCGCCCGACACTGCCGCCGTGCGCGCCGCCGCCGCCGTGATCGGGACGCGGTGGACGGCGCTCGTCGTCCACGACCTCTCCGAGGGCCCACGCCGCTTCTGCGAGATCGAGCGCGCCTGCCCGGGCCTCGGCTCGCGGACGCTGTCGTGCCGCCTGCGGGCGCTGCAGGCGGGCGGCTACGTCGAGAGGCTCGAGCCGGGCGGCACGTATCGACTGACGACATCGGGCCGCGGGCTCCTCCCGATCGTCGACGCCATGCGCGAGTTCGGCCGGCAGTGGCCGCCCTGCAGCGCGGCCGTCAGTGCGCGTGCCCGTGGTGGGCGTCGCCGAGCGCCTTCACCGGCAGCCTGACCGCGAGGAACGCCGCGAGGGCGGTCGTGATCGGGACGGCGGCGATCAGCCCGATCGAGCCGACGAGCATCGCCACCGCCTGCTCCGCGACCGCCTCGGTGCCGATCGCGGTCGAGAACGACGTGCCGGCGATCGAGAAGAGCAGCAGCACCGGCAGCGCGGCGCCCGCGTACGCGAGCACGAGCGTGTTCACGGTCGCGGCGATGTGGTCGTGGCCGACGTCGAGCGCCTCGCGGAAGAGCCGGCGCCCGCCGAGCGACGGGCTCGACCGCCGCAAGGCCATCACGGTCGACGCCTGGGTGACGGTGAGATCGTCGAGGACGCCGAGCGCGCCGATGATCATCCCCGCGAGCAGCAGGCCCTGGAGCGAGATCTCACCGGAGACGGCGCGCAGGTAGGCCGTCTCGTCCGAGGCGAGCCCGGTGAGCTTCACGGCGTCGATCGCGAGCGAGGCGAGGCCCGCCGTCAGAGCGAGGCTCGTCGCCGTCCCGAGCATGGCGGCGACGCCCTTCGCCCCGAGGCCGTGCGTGAGCGGGATCGTCACGAACATCACGGCCAGCGCCCCGACGAGCGCGACCCCCACGGGCGACGTGCCGTCGAGGATCGCGGGGACGACGAACTCGACGATCAGGAGGAGGCTGACACCGAGGCCGATCAGCGCCCGCAGGCCGCGAAACCGCCCGGCGACGACGACGAGGAGGGCGAAGACCGCGGCGAGGATCGCGAGCGGGCGCCCGCGCTCGAAGTCCGAGAAGCCGTAGCGGTCGACCGGCCGACCAAGCACCTCCGCGCCCTCCGGGATCTCGAGTCGGTACACCTTGATCCGGTCACCGGGCGCGAGCCTGACCTCCGAGCTCGTCTCGCCGACCGTGAACGCGGCGCGGTCGCCCTCGTCGGGGCCGCTCTCGACGCGCACGGTCACGCGCGAGCAGCTCGCGCGGCCCGGC
>VGCB01000180.1 GCA_016870235.1 Actinomycetota bacterium
CGCTGCTCGAGCCGCTGACGACCCCGGGCAAGCTCCTCCTCGCCGCCCAGTACGGCTCGACCGCGAAGCCCGGCGACATGAGCCCCCAACAGCGGATCGCCGACCGCTTCTGCGACAACTTCGACGATCCGGCCCTGCTCACGCCCGCGTTCCACGACGCGAAGCTGGCCCGCGCCGCGTTGAAGCAGGAGTTCGGGACGGCCGTCCCCGCCATCGTCAAGGGGTTCGCGAGGGTGGGGAAGGGGCAGCTGCGGCAGCGGCGTGGGCGGTCTGCAGAGCACCCGGGGATGCCGGCTGCGACGCCACGGGAGCTCCGGCGCGGCGCCGGCGCCCCCAACTGACATGTTACGAGCTGCGAAACCGTGTTAGGGTCCCGTGACATGTCACGAAGCCCGAAGGAGGTGTAGGTGGCCGTTCCGTTCCGCATCGGGGTGATGCAGCTGACGATGGAGCCGCTCGACGAGATGCTCGCGGCGGCCCGGACGATGGACGAGGCCGGGATCGACACGGTCTGGCTGGCCGAGGCCTACCCGTGGTGGCGCAAGCACCAGATGGAGGCTCGGTCGTCGACGGTCGTGTCGGCGCTGATGGCGCGGGAGACGACGCGGCTGACGATCGGCTGGGGGATCATCTCCCCGTACACACGCCATCCGGTGCAGGCCGCGATGGACGCGCGGGTCGTGCAGGAGGCGGCCGGGCCGGGACGGTTCATCGTCGGCTTCGGGACGTCGAAGATCTTTCTCAACAACACGAAGCAGTCGGGGTCGCCGAAGGAGACGAAGCCGCTCGGCCACATGCGCGACTCCGTCGAGATCGTGCGCGGCGTCCTCGGCGGCGAGCGGTTCGCGTACGACGGCAAGGTCTTCGGCGCCGACATCCCGGCCCTGTCCGAGGAAGCGCACTGCCCGCGCTGGGACGTCCCCGTGTACGTCGCCGCGACGGCGCCGATGATGCAGCAGCTCGGCGGCGAGATCGGCGACGGCGTCCTCACGCCGTCGATCACGACGCCCGCGTTCGCGAAGTACACGCGCGGGAACGTCGAGATCGGCGCCGCGAAGACGGGCCGCGATCCCGACAACGTCGACATCGGCTGCACGATCGTCGCCTCGATCCACGCGTCCGATCGCGACAAGGGGCGCGACGGCGCGCGCGAGATCGCCGGCATGTACCTCGCGAACAAGGTGCAGAACATCAAGGGCTCCGCGGACACGCTGCTCGAGCTGGCGCACATCGACCCGGAGGAGATCCGGCCGGTCGCGGAGGCAATGGAGCGGGGCGGGCGGCTGGCCGCCAAGGCCGAGGTGACGGACTCGATCCTCGACCGCTGCAAGCCGATCGCGGGCACGCCCTCCGACTGCATCGCGGCGATCGAGGAGTACCGCGACCACGGCTGCACGCACATCATGCTCGAGCTGTGGGGCGAGGATCGCCTCGAGCAGATCCGGCTCTTCGGCGAGAAGGTGCTCCCGCACTTCCGAGCCTAGATCGAGGCGAAGGAGGAGGAGATGGGCGACAACGGGCTCGGGATCTACCTGCAGTCGCTGCCCGTCGATCTCTCGATCGACTATGCCCGGAAGGCCGAGGAGGCAGGATTCCGGAGCGTCTGGCTGTCGGAGATCGTCTTCGGCGATGCGATCGTTCCCGCGACGGCGATCGCCCTCGCGACCGAGCGCATCGACATCGCGACCGGGATCGTCGGCCTCTGGGCGCGATCGCCGGTGACGACGGCGATGACCGCCGCCAACCTCCACCGCGTCGCCGACGGCCGCTTCGTCCTCGGCGTCGGGCTCCAGTCCCGCACGTACGTCGACAACTGGCACGGGCTCACCTACGAGCGTCCCCTGCAGGCGATCCGCGAATGGGCGTCGATCGTGCGCCCGATCCTCGACGGCGGCGTCGCCGACGTCGAGGGCGAGATCTTCCGCACCCGCGGGTTCCGGCTGCTGGCGCAGCCGGCCGAGACGCGGCCGCGGCTCGTGCTCGCCGCGATCGGGCCGAAGATGTGCCAGCTCGCCGGCGAGCTCTTCGACGGCGTGCTCGGCTACTTCGCCTCCGAGGCGTACGTCCGCGAGGTGGTGATCCCGAATCTGCGGATCGGCGCCGAGCGGGCGGGCCGCAGCCTCGACGGCTTCCAGATCGCAATCGGGTTCCCGTCGCTCGTCAGCGAGGGCGAGGAGGGCCTGCAGCAGGTCAAGGGCCAGGTGGCGATGTTCTGCACGGCGACGAAGTCGTCGCCCTCGTACGTGACGAGCGTCCGGCTCGCGGGGTTCGAGCGCGAGCTCGAGGAGGTCACGCGTCTCGTTGGCGCAGGCGACGTCCGCGGCGCGATCGCGGCGATCCCGGACGAGATGGCCGACGCCTTGACGATCGCGGGGAGCCCCGATCACGTCCGCAGCCGCATCGCCGCCTACCGCGACGCCGGCGTCACGACCGTCGTGCTCAATCCGTCCGCTCCCGACGTCTGGTTCGCGCTCTACGAAGGCCACTTCCCGGAGGGCGCGGAGATGCCCGCCTTCGACTTCCCCGCCTTCCTCGGCGTCGTCGAGCGGACGATCGGAGGGCTCCGCGCGTGACCGGGGTGCGCATCCACGAGTCCCGCCTCGTCGAGACGGCAGGCCGCATGATCGACGTCTGGAGCTTCACGGGCGACGAGGAGGGCATGGCGCGCCTGATGATCGAGCTCTACCGCGAGATGGGCCTGCAGACACAGTGGCAGCAGGTCGAGGACGGCCGCGGCAACGCGCTCGGCATCTGGCCGGGCGCCGGCGGCGGCAAGAGCCTCATGTTCAACGGCCACATGGACACGTCGTACTCGGGCCGCGAGGAGTGGCTGCAGGGCGTGCCGGGCTTCCAGCCGCAGCACTTCGTCCGCGACGGGCGCCTGTACGGCCTCGGGATCTCGAACATGAAGGGCGCGCTCGCCTGCTACGTGGAGGCCGTGCGCGCGCTGCAGGAGGCGGGCGTCCGCCTCCGCGGCGACGTCATGATCGCCGCCGTGTGCGGCGAGATCGAGAAGACGCAGCAGGGCGACGCGGTCGGGGCGCAGTACCGCGGCTACGCGGCGGGCTCCCGATATCTGGTCACGCACGGCGGGCTCGCCGACATGTGCCTGCTCGGCGAGCCGACCGAGGGCAAGGTCGTCCTCGGCCACTACGGCGCCTGCTGGGTGCGGATCCGCACGCACGGGAACTTCATCCACACCGCGTTCAGCGAGGGCAAGAGGCAGCTCAACTCGGTGCTGCGGATGCACGAGGTGCTGGCCGCGATCCAGGAGTGGATTCCGACGTGGGAGGACGACCCGTCGAACGCCTACCGGGGCGCAAAGGCGATCGTCAACGTCGGCGCGATCCAGGGCGGCTTCGGGTGGCGTGCGTCGCGGACGCCTCACCACACCGACGTCTTCCTCGACGTGCGGGTGCCGCCGACGAAGCCGATGAACGTCGCGCGCCAGCAGGTGCTCGACATGGTTCGCGGGCTCGCCGAGCGGTTCCCCGACTACGGGATCGAGGGCGAGGTCTACGTGACCGCGCCCGGAGCGGAGATCGAGGAGGGACACGAGCTCGTGCAGGCGATCGACGCCGTCCACGCCGAGGTCTTCGGTGAGACGCCCGGTCGCGACGTCACGCGGTGGTTCTCGGACGCGTCGGCCCTGACGCGATACGGCATCCCGACCGTCAACTACGGCACGTCGACCGGGCTGATGGACGTGGAGCTCGGCGAGAACCTGGAGATTCAGGGGCTCGTGAAGACGGCGGAGGTGTATGCGCAGGTAGCGCTCCGAGTATGTGGCGTTGCGGCGAGCCCCTGAATCTCTGTTTTGATCTTTTCGATATCGAGGAGGAGAAGCGGTTGAAGCTCGTCACGTTCAGGACGGAGGACGGAGTCAGTCGTGTCGGCGTCGTCCGCGACGAGAGCGAGGTCGTGGAGATCGTCGACCCGCGCGTCCCCGACATGCGCTCGCTCTTCGAGCTCGGGGACGAGGGAATGCTTCTTGCAGAATCATCACTCATGAACAGGGAGTATCGGAGCCTGGAGCGTGTAACGCTCCAGGCTCCGATCATCCCGAAGAAGTTCTTCCACACCGCCGGCAACTTCCGCGAGCACAAGACCGAGTCGGAGAACGTCAACTGGTCCCACGACATCGCGCCGTGGATCAACTTCTTCCAGAACGTCGACGCGATCGTCGGCCCCGACGAGCCGGTCATCTATCCCGAGCACCTGACCGAGGAGCTCGACTACGAGCTCGAGCTCGCGGTCGTGCTGAAGAAGCCCGGCAAGTGGTTCACGGCGGAGGAGGCGTGGGACTACATCGGCGGGTACGTCATCTTCAACGACCTGACGGCGCGCGACATCCAACGCGGCGAGATGCGCTCGGGCGTCTTCTCGTTCTGCAAGGCGATCGACACGTTCTGCCCGCTCGGCCCGTGGATCGTGACCCCGGACGAGATCCCCGACCCGCACGACCTGAAGATGGAGCTCCGCGTCAACGGCGAGGTGCGGCAGGAGTCGCACTCCGGCCGCATGTCGGTGACGATCGGGCAGATCCTCTCGAACTTCTCGGGGCTCACGTACTCGGCGGGCGACGTGCTCTCGACCGGCACCGTCTCCGGTGTCGCCGGCTTCAAGTCGCCGGAGGAGCGCGCCGGGCTCTACCTCAAGCCGGGCGACGTGATCGAGGCCGAGATCGAGCGCATCGGCGTCCTCCGCAACCCGGTCATCTCCTGGCAGGAGGGCCACGGAACGCCGCCGCTCCCGCGCGTGCGGCCCTGGGGCGAGGGGGTCTAGGTGGCCTGGGCGCGCGACGACGCCAAGCTCGACCGCGTGCGCGCGCTCATGGCCGAGCACGACCTCGACGCGCTCGTCGTCCGCGCGCCCGACAACGTCCTCTACCTGACGAACTTCTGGGGGATGAAGGGCTACGACGCCGTCGTCTTCCCGCGCGAGGGCGACCCGGCGCTCATCTGCCTGGAGGCGAGCGCGGCCGACGCCGAGCGCATGGCCTGGACGAAGGACGTGCGCCTCTTCGCCGGCTACCACCCTGCCGACCCGCGACCGCCGATGCTGCGCGTGCTGGAGATGGCGAAGGAGGCGGCGGCGCCATACGGCAAGGTCGGGCTGGAGCTGTCGCTCGGCACGCAGGCGTCGGATCGGATGGTCGGCGAGCCGACGACGTTCGTCAAGGCGTGGTTCGACGCCTGGCCCGACGCGGCCGACGCGATGCCGGTGATCAATGAGGCGCGGATGATCAAGACGCCGCAGGAGATCGAGCGCGTCCGCCTCGCGAACGACCTCGCCGCGGCGGCGATGGAGCACGCGCGCGCGGTGATCCGGCCGGGCATGCGCGAGGCGCAGATCGCGGCGGAGTGGGAGGGGTACGTCCACGGCGAGGGCACCGGCTGGCAGGGGAAGGTCGACCTCGCGCTCGGCTTCTCGCTCGTGTGGGCGGGGGAGGGGATCCGCACGTTCACGGCGACGGGGAGCAGGCCGGTCGTCGAGGGCGAGCCGACGCTGTTCGAGATCTGGGTCTGCTGCGACGGTTACTGGGCCGACCACACGAAGAACCTCGTCGTCGGCGAGCTGACGCCCCGCTACCGCGAGCTGGAAGAGCAGCTGCTGGCGGTCTACGACGACGCGATCGCGTTCGCAGACCCCGGCGCGAGCTTCGCCGAGCTCGACGCGCGCATCCGGCGCGGAGTCATCGAGGACATGGGCTACCCGGGCCAGCCGACGCATCCCGTGTGCCACGGCGTCGGCGCGCGCGCCCACGAGCCGCCCTACCCCCACCAGGCGGGCGGCGGCGTCTTCCGCGAGGGGATGGTGCTCGCGATCGAGCCGGGCTGCTACTGGCCCGAGGGCGGTGGCCTGCGCGTCGAGGACAACTTCCTGATCACCGCGAGCGGGGCCGAGAAGCTCAGCTCGTTTCCCGACGGCATCGTGAAGGCAGGGTGAGAATGATCGACCGCTCGCTGATCTGGACCGGCACGCTCAACGAGCAGGCGGTCGGGCCGCAACCCGACGTCACGGTCGGCCTCTACGACACGACCCTGCGCGACGGCGAGCAGACCGTCGGCGTCGTCCTCTCCCCCGAGGACAAGCTCGAGATCGCGAAGGCGCTCGACGCGGCCGGGATCGACCGGATCGAGGCAGGCTTCCCGCGGGTCTCCGAC
>VGCB01000181.1 GCA_016870235.1 Actinomycetota bacterium
TCGGCGATCTCCTGCTCGATGTCCGCCCTGATCTCCGCGAGCCCCGCCTCGGTGACGCCGTCGAGCGCCAGCCGTGCCTCGAGCCGGTCGACCGGGTCGCGGTCGGCGTAGGCGTCGCGGAGCTCGGACGGCACGTACCGGCCGTCGTCGTGCGCGGCGTGGCCGTGGATGCGGAGCGTGACCGCCTCGATCGCCTGCGGGCCGAGCCCGGCGCGGGCGCGCCCGACCGCGGCGGCGATCGCGTCGAACGTCTCGATCGCGTCCGTCCCGTCGACGGTCTCCGCCGGGATCGACCAGCCGCCGTAGGCCCGCTCGGCCATCGATGTGTTGACCATCTCCTGCCGGGTCGGCGTCGAGTACGCGTACTGGTTGCGCTGGAGGACGAACACCGCCGGCACCTGCCAGACGCCGGCGAGGTTGAGCCCCTCGTGCGTGTCGCCGACGCTGAACGCCCCTTCGCCGAGGAAGGTGAGCGCGACCCGCGGCTCCCCGCGGCGCTTGAACGCGAGCGCGGCCCCTACCGTCACGGGGACGAGGTCGCCGAGCATCGAGACGAGCGGAAAGATGCCCCGGTGCGGCGCCCCGAAGTGCATGTTGCCGTCGCGGCCCCGCGTCGGCGAGTCGCCCCGGCCGAGGAAGTTGCGAAACGCGTCGGCGACGGTCGTCCCCTTGGCGAAGTGGGTCGCGAGCTCCCGGTTCAGCGGGCAGACGACGTCATCGGGGCCGAGGGCCAGGCCTGCCGCCGCCGCCACCGCCTCTTGCCCGCGCCCGTCGTAGTAGGAGCCGGCGATGCGGCCCTGGCGGTAGAGGGTGATCGCCCGCTCCTCGAACAGCCGCTGCAGCAGCACGAGCCGCAGGAGCGCGAGCCGGGCCTCGAGCGGCACGGAGGCGATGTCGCCGCAGGGCGTGGTCTCGGTCGTCGCCATCAGTATGCGAGCAGGCGCGCGAGCGCGTCGACGGTCGAGGCGGGCGAGGGCATGAAGGCGTCCTCGAGCTCGCCTGCGAAGGGAACGGGTGCGTCGGGCGGCGCGTGGAGGGCGGGCGGCGCGTCGAGCAGCTCGAATCCACTCCGGGCGACGAGGCCCAGCACGAGCCCGGCGACCCCCTTCGAGCGCGTCGCCTCCTGCAGCACGAGCATGCGCGACGTCTTCTCGAGCGACGAGAGGATCGCCTCCTCGTCGAGAGGCCAGAGCGTGCGGAGGTCGACGACTTCGACGTCGTCGTCCATCTGGGCGGCCGCGGCGAGCGCGGTCGAGACGCCTGAGCCGTAGGTGACGACGGTCACGTCGTCGCCTTCGCGGACGACGCGCGCGCGGCCGAGCGGTGTCCGGTGGCCCGGCGGCGGCGCCGTGTCCTTGAGACGTCGGTACAGCGCCTTGTGCTCGAAGTAGAGGACGGGGTCGGGGTCGTCGATCGCCGAGCGGAGGAGCCCGTACGCGTCCGCGACCGTTCCCGGACAGACGACCTTGAGCCCCGGCTCGCCCACGAACCAGCCCTCGGGCGAGGCCGAGTGGTACGGGCCGCCGCGCACGCCGCCGCCGGTGGGGAGCCGGGCGACGATCGGGATCTGCTGCCCCGAGCGCCAGTGGGTCTTGGCGGCGACCGAGACGAGCGTGTCGAACGCGCAGCTGACGAAGTCGGCGAACTGAAACTCGACGATCGGCCGCTCGCCCATCCAGGCGGCGCCGACGGCAGCGCCGGTGAAGCCCTCCTCGGAGATCGGCATGTCCATTACACGATCGGCGCCGAACTCGTCGAGCAACCCCTTCGTGACGCCGAACGGCCCCCCGAAGACGCCGACGTCCTCGCCCATCAGGAACACGCGCTCGTCGTCGCGCAGGGCGTCACGGAGCGCGCGCTGGATCGCGTCCAGGTACGTGATCTCGCCGACCGCCACCTCCGGCGCGTCGGCGATCTCGAGGTGGCGACCTGTCACGGCCCTAGTATTCCACGCCCTCCGGCGAGGCCCCGCGTCCCCCGACGGAGTGACCGGCGCCGGGCGGGAGCCCGTCGTCTAGGCTGCCTCGATGGCCTTCCGGACGATCGACGACCTCGAGCACGCCCTTCGCGGAGCCGACTACCTGCCCGATCGCGGCCTCTCGACCGCGCTCTTCCTCGCGCTCGCGCTCGAGAAGCCGCTGCTGCTGGAGGGAGAGGCCGGGGTCGGCAAGACGGAGGCGGCGAAGTCGCTGGCCACCTGCCTGGGCGCCCGGCTGATCCGTCTTCAGTGCTACGAGGGCCTCGACGTCGCGCACGCAGTGTACGAGTGGAACTACCCGCGGCAGCTGCTCCACATCCGGGCCGCCCAGGAGGGGACGGTGTCGGAGGACGAGCTCTTCGGCCCCGAGTTCCTGATCCGGCGCCCACTGCTCGAGGCGATCGACTCCGAGGAGCCCGTCGTCCTCCTGATCGACGAGATCGATCGGGCCGACGAGGAGTTCGAGGCGTTCCTGCTCGAGGTGCTCTCCGACTTCCAGATCACGATCCCCGAGCTCGGCACGATCCGGTCGCGCCGCCGGCCGGCCGTGATCCTCACGTCCAACCGCACGCGCGAGCTCCACGACGCGCTCAAGCGGCGCGCGCTCTTCCACTGGATCGGGCACCCGTCGATCGAGCGCGAGATCGAGATCGTGCGCCTGCGCGTGCCCGGCATCCCCGAGCGTCTCGCCGCCGAGGCGGCGGCCTTCGTGCGGGAGCTGCGGGGCCTCGATCTCGCGAAGCCGCCCGGGGTCGCGGAGACGATCGACTGGGCGATGGCGCTGAACGCGCTCGGCCGGCAGGAGATCGACGCCGAGGTCGTCGAGCAGACGCTCGGCTCGGTGCTCAAGTACCGGGAGGACATCGAGGAGGTCAGAGACGAGACCCTCGCCCGCCTCGTCGATGCCGCCCGGGCCACGGCGCGCTGACGCCGATGGCCACGGGAGACCCGATCGTCAGGCACGTCGTCACCTTCGGGCGCGTGCTCCGCGAGGTCGGGCTCGAGGTCGGGCCCGGGCGCGTGATCGACGGCCTCCGCGCGCTCGACGCCGTCGACCTGACGCGGCAGGAGGACGTCTACTTCGCGCTCCGGCAGACGCTCGTCTCGCGGCAGGACGAGCTCGACCTGTTCGATCGCGCCTTTCTCGCCTGGTTCCTGCGCGCTCCCGTGATCCCGCCGCAGCGGCTCGTGAAGCCCGTGCCCCAGCTGCAGCGCCTCGCGGACACCCTGGCGGACAAGGGAAGCGGCGAGGAGGTCGGCGGCGACGATCCGCTCGAGCTCGGCGCGTCCGGTCAGGAGCTCCTCCGCGAGAAGGACTTCGGGGAGATGAGCGCGGACGAGTTCCGGCGCGTCCGCCGGCTGATGCTCGAGATCGCCCGCCGCCGCCCGCAGCGCTCCTCGCGACGCCGCACCGCCGACCCGCGCGGCGAGCTGCTCGACATGCGCCGCATGATCCGGAAGTCGCTTCGAACCGGTGGCGATGCGGTCGACCGGGCCTTCCGCACCCGGAAGCGGGTGCCGCGGAAGCTCGTCGTCCTGTGCGACGTCTCCGGCTCGATGGACTCCTACGCGCGGGCTCTGCTGCTCTTCCTGCACGCGGTCGTCGGCTCGGGGAGCGGGGTGGAGGCCTTCGCGTTCGGGACGCGCCTCTCGCGCCTCACGCCCGACCTCGGCACCCGCGACCCGGAGGCGGCGCTCGAGAAGTGCACGGCCGCGGTCGTCGACTGGGGCAGCGGCACCCGGATCGGCGCCTCGCTGAAGGAGTTCAACGACACGTGGGGCAAGCGGGCGCTCTCGCGCGGCGCCGTCGTCGTCGTCGTCTCCGACGGCTGGGAGCGGGAGGATCCGGCGCTCGTCGGCCGGGAGATGGCGAAGATCGGTCGGGCTGCCTACGCCGTCGTCTGGGTCAACCCGCTCAAGGGCAACCCCGAGTACCAGCCGCTCGCGGGCGGAATGCGTGCGGCATTGCCGCACGTCGACCGGTTCCTCGCCGGCCATAATCTGAGAAGCCTCGAGGAGCTGGCGGCCGTGCTCGCCGGCATCGAGCGCCGGCACGCGGCGTGACGGGAGACAGGAAGGGAGCGCAGGCATGAAGGAGATCCTGGACGAGATCGAGCGGTGGAAGGACGAGGGCGAGGAGGTCGTCGTCGCCACCGTCGTCGCGACGCGGCGCTCGGCGCCGCGTCCCGTCGGCACGAGCCTCGCGGTCTCCGCATCGGGGAAGATGTGCGGCTCGGTCTCGGGTGGCTGCGTCGAGAGCGACGTCTTCGAGAACGCGATGGAGGTGATGCGCTCGGGCGAGCCGAAGCTCCTCTCCTACGGGATCAGCGACGACATGGCGTGGTCGGTCGGGCTGCCGTGCGGCGGCGAGATCGACGTGTTCCTCGAGAAGGTCGAGTGACGCTCCTCTCCCGCCTCGCGTCGCTCCGCACCTCGGGCGAGCGCGCCGTGCTCTTCACCGTCGTCGAGGGCGAAGGGGCCGGCGCGAAGACCCTCGTCGTCGAGGGCGCGGAGACGGTGGGCGGCGGCGTTCCGGAGGGAGCGATCGCGCAGTTCGACGAGCTGATTCGGCAGGGCCGCAACCGCCTGCTCGACCTCGCCGGCGCGCGCGTGTTCGCCGAGTGGTACGGGCCCCCGCCGCGGCTCTTCGTGTACGGGGCGGTCGACACCGCCGAGGCGCTCTGCCGTGGCGCCAGGCTCCTCGGCTGGACGGCGATCGTCGGCGACGCGCGCGCCGTCTTCCTGACGCCGGAGCGGCTGCCCTCGGCCGACCGGCTGATCGCGAAGTGGCCGCAGGACGCGCTCGCCGAGATCGAGCCCGACCACCAGACCGCGGTCGTCGTGCTCACCCACGACGACAAGTTCGACGAGCCCGCGCTGATCGCCGCGCTCGCCTCGGAGGCGTTCTACGTCGGCGCGCTCGGCTCGCGGCGGACGACGGAGCGGCGGCGCGAGCGGCTGCGCGAGGCCGGGGTCGCCGAGGAGGCGCTCGACCGGATCATGGGCCCGTGCGGCCTCGACATCGGCGCCGACACGCAGGAGGAGACCGCCCTCTCGATCCTGGCCGAGATCCTCGCCGTCCGCGGGGGCCGCAAGGGCGGGCCGCTGCGCGAATCGAAGCAGCGGATCCACGTCGAGGCCTCGTAGAGGCTCGCGCGTCGGTCAGAGCCGGCGCAGCTGGCCGAGGACGACGACGATGGTGTCGCGGTCGGGCATGCCGTGACGATACGTCAGCGGTCCGGAAGCGAGGCGGTGAGGGCCGTCACGACCTCCTCCTGCAGCCAGGAGAGCCACGCGTAGAGCGCGAGCCGGGGCGTGTCGGGGTTGGCGGGGTCGAGAGCCGTCGCGTAGGTGTCCTCCTTGACGTCGAGCTGCGTCCCGAGCACGAGCCGCAGCGATTCGATCGCGCCGAGCCACGCCTCCAGATCCTCGGTCGAGAGTCGATCGGCGCCGGCCGTCCGCTCGAAGACCTCGAGCGCCCCGAGCTTCGCGTCGCGGAGGCCGTCGCGGACGAGCGACCGGTACTCCTGCTCGCCGTCGGGATCGTCGTCGTACGCGGGCGGGAAGAGGCGGGCGGTCGAGGGGTCGTCGGCGTCGATCGCAGCCCGGAGCAGGGCCGGCAGCGACGCCAGGAGCTCTCGCTCGTCCGCTTCGAGCCGGACCGCGTAGCCGCCGTCGCGCGCCCGCCGGATCCCGCGCTCGCGGAACCGCATCAGGTGTCCTGCCGCATCGTCGCCCAGAGCCCGTGCGCGTGCAGTCGCGAGACGTCGAGCTCTGCCTTCTCGCGCGTGCCGGACGAGACGACGGCCTTCCCGTCGTTGTGCACCTGCAGCATCAGGCGCGTCGCCTCCGCCTCGGAGTACCCGAAGAGCTTCCGGAAGACGAAGGTGACGTAGGACATCAGGTTGATCGGGTCGTTCCACACGATCACGATCCATGGGAGGTCGTGATCGGGGACGTCGTCCTCCGACGGCCGACCGATCTCGATCGGAGCTTCGACGGTCTGGCTCACAGACGCATTGTCGCAGCGGGCGTGCCGCGGGCCGCGCGGGCGCGCCCGTCAGGCGCCCGGCTCGTCCTCGTCGTCCACCGTCTCGACCGGGCGCCGGCCGTAC
>VGCB01000182.1 GCA_016870235.1 Actinomycetota bacterium
ACGGCGAGCCGGCGCCGGAGGAGCAGGGGTACCTGCACTGCGGGCCCGCAGGGGCCGGTCACTTCGTGAAGATGGTGCACAACGGGATCGAGTACGGGATGATGGCGGCGATCGCGGAGGGCCTCAACATCATCCACGGCGCCGACGCGGGGCTCCGCTCCCGCGACGCCGACGCGGAGACGGCGCCGCTCGCCCATCCGGAGCACTACTGCTACGCCATCGACGTGCCCGCCGTGACCGAGCTCTGGCGCCGCGGCAGCGTCGTCGCCTCCTGGCTCCTCGACCTGACGGCGTCGGCCCTACACGCCTCGCCCGATCTCCACGAGTTCGCAGGCCGCGTCTCCGACTCCGGCGAGGGGCGCTGGACGGCGCTCGCGGCGATCGAGGAGGGCGTGCCCGCACCCGTCCTCACCGCCGCGCTCTACTCGCGGTTCTCGTCCCGGGGAGAGGATCTGTACGCGAACAAGGTGCTGTCGGCGATGCGAAGGCAGTTCGGCGGCCATGCCGAGAAGCCGAAGGAGTGAGTGCTGGTCGAACCGCTGCGACCGACCCTCGACGGCCCGCGCGTCCGCCTGCGACCGGGTGAGACGGGCGACATCCGCCAGCTGCTCGCGCTGCTGCGGGAGCCGAGCGTGGCCGCCTGGTGGAACGAACCGCCAGGCGAGGCCGAAGTCGCCGACCTCCTCGCCGGACGCGAGCACGACGGCGTCATGCTCGCGATCGAGGTCGAGGGAGCGGTCGCCGGCGGGATCCAGCTCTGGGAAGAGCTCGACCCCGAGTACCGACATGCGGGGATCGACGTCTTCCTCGGGAGCCGATGGCAAGGCTACGGCCTGGGCGGGGAGGCAGTCTGGCTTGCGGCCCGCTACCTCTTCGAGGAGCGCGGCCACCACCGTCTCACGATCGACCCGTCCGCCGGCAACGCTCGCGCGATCCGCTGCTACGAGCGGCTCGGCTTCCGGCCGGTTGGCGTGCTGCGCCAGTATGAGCGCGGCCCCGACGGGCAGTGGCGCGACGGCCTGCTGATGGACATGCTCACTGGAGAGCTCTTGCGGCCTACGCCGGCGTGAGAGCGCTCTCGCCGAGCACCTGCGAGACGTGCCGGAAGACGTCGACCCCGTCGGCGAGGTCGGCGACGGCGATCCGCTCGTCGGCGCCGTG
Organism: Actinomycetota bacterium; assembly: GCA_016870235.1. The sequence continues at coordinate 1,162 of VGCB01000182.1, forward strand.
CACGAGCTGGGCTGCGAGCTCGGGATCCATCGCCCGCAGCGGGAAGAACCCGTACGCGACGGTGTCGAGGCTCATGCGCAGGTAGTGGCTGTCGGTGAAGCCCGAGCACACAGTCGGCACGAGGCGGGCCCCGGGCTCGACGAGGTCGACCCAGCTCTGCAGCGCGTGCCAGAGCTCCGTGTCGAGCGGTGAGCCCGAGCCGCCGACCCGCAGGCGGTCGAGCCATTCGAGATCCCAGTCGCCCTTCCCGAGCGCGGCGCGGAGGAGCGGCTCGAGGTCGGCGGGCGCCTGTCCGGGGAGCAGGCGGCAGTCGACGACGACCTCGCACGAGCCGGGCACGACGTTCAGCTGCCTCGACGCCTCGATCATCGTCGGCGAGAGCGTCGCCGCGAGCACCGGCTCGACGATCAGCGCCGCGAGCGGATGCAGCGCGCGTGCCCGCTCGAGCGCGACCTCGACCGGGGGCACCTCGCCGAGGATCTCGAGCAGGAAGCGCTCGACCTCCGGCAGCAGCGTCCTCGGCGGCTCGAGCCGGGCGATCGCCTCGATCAGCGGCCCCGCCTTGACGAGCGCGTTGTCGGAGAGCGCCGGCATCGAGGCGTGGCCGGCCCTGCCGGTGACACGCAGACGGAGCGGCGCGATCGTCTTCTCCGCAAGTCCGCAGAGGTAGAACGTGCGGCCGCCGAAGACGCAACGATCGCCGCCTCCCTCGTTGAGCGCGAAGTCGGAGCGCACGAGCTCGCCGTGCTCGCGGGCGAGCCACGAGAGGCCGAGGTCGTCGCCCACCTCCTCGTCGGCCGTCAACGCGAGGACGATGTCGCCGGCAGGGCGAAACCCCTCACGGGCGAGCGAGGCGAACGCCACGGCAGCGGCGGCGACATGCCCCTTCATGTCGAGCGCGCCCCTGCCCCACACCTCGCCGCCGACGAGGTCGCCCGACCACGGGTCGCGCGTCCAGTCCTCAGGCTCCGCCCGCACGGTGTCCGTGTGGCCGACGAGGAGGAGCGACGGCCCGCCGGCTCCGGGCAGCCGCGCGACGAGATTGGCGCGCCCCTCGTCCTTCGCTACGAGTCGGGCCTCGACGCCGCTCTGCGCGAGGTAGGCCTGGAGCAGCCGCGCCGCCTCGGTCTCGTTCCCCGGCGGGCTCACGGTGTTCAGGCGGATGAGCCGCTGGAGGAGCGAGGCGGTCTCGTCGCCCAGGGTCACGCCCGCCATGGGCCGGAGGATACTGCCGTCCGAGCATACTTCGGACGTGGCCGATCTCTTCGACGACGCCGCGATGGTGCGCGCCTCGACGGTGGCGCCGCTCGCGCAGCGGGTGCGGCCGAAGACGCTCGACGACCTCGTCGGGCAGCGGCACGTGCTCGGGCCCGGCTCGGCGCTGCGGCGCGCGATCGAGGACGACCGGCCGCCGTCGCTCATCCTCCACGGCCCGCCCGGCGTCGGGAAGACGACGCTCGCGCGGATCGTGGCCGAGTCGACCGGGTGCGCGTTCGAGGAGCTCTCCGCGGTCTCGGCGAAGGTCGAGGAGGTGCGCGAGGTGATCGCGCGCGGGAGAGAGCGCCTCGGCGCCTACGGGCAGCGGACGATCCTCTTCCTCGACGAGATCCACCGCTTCGACAAGCGGCGCCAGGACACGCTGCTGCCTGCGGTCGAGGACGGATTGATCGTCCTCATCGGGGCGACGACCGAGAACCCGTACTTCGACGTCAACGCCGCCCTGCTCTCGCGCTGCGCGGTGGTCGAGCTCGAGCCGCTCTCCGAGGACGACCTCCGGCAGGTCGTCCGGCGCGGGGCCGCGGAGCTGGGCGCGGAGGTCGCCGACGACGTCGCGGCCGCGATCGTCGCGCGGGCGGGCGGCGACGCCCGGACGGCCCTGCTCACGCTCGAGCTCTCCTGGCAGACCGCCCGCGCGGAGGGCGTGCCGCTCGAGGAGCGGCACGTGGCGGACTCGATGCGCAAGCGGCCGATCCGCTACGACCGCGCCGGCGACATGCACTACGACGTCGCCTCCGCCTTCATCAAGTCGATGCGAGGCGGCGACGCGGACGCCGCCGTCTACTACCTCGCCGCGATGCTCGAGGCAGGCGAGGACCCGCGGTTCGCGGCGCGGCGGATGATCATCCTCGCGAGTGAGGACGTCGGCAACGCGGATCCGCGCGCGCTCCTCGTCGCGACCGCAGCGGCGCAGGCGCTCGAGCACGTCGGCTTGCCCGAGGCGCAGCTCTCGCTCGCGCAGGCGGCGATCTACCTGGCACGTGCGCCGAAGTCGAACGCCTCGGCGAAGGCGATCTGGGACGCGCGGCGCGACGTCCGCGAGCAGGGCCTGAAGCAGCCGCCCGCGATGCTGCGGGACGCGCACTACGGCGGCGCTCGCGCGCGGGGTCACGGCGAGGGGTACGTCTACCCGCACGACGACCCCCGGGGCTTCGACCTCGACTACCTTCCCGAGGAGATGCATGGACGGACCTACTATGTTCCGTCCGGAAACGGCGAGGAGGAAGCGAGTGGCGATGGCGATCGGCGCAGGTGACAGGGCACCCGACTTCGACCTCGAAGTCGACCACGAGAGCCGCGTCGCGCTCGGCGACTTCCTCGGACGGTCGAACCTGCTTCTCGTCTTCCATCCGCTCGCCTTCACGCCTACCTGCGCTGAGGAGGCGCAGGATCTCGAGGAGAACCTCGAGTCCTTCCGGAATGCCCAGACCGACATCGTGTTCGTCTCCTGCGACACGTCCGCGGCACGGCAGGCGTGGAAGAAGGAGCTCGGGGTCTCGTACACCTTCGCCTCCGACTTCTGGCAGCACGGAGCGGCGGCGAGGGCCTACGGCGTCTTCGACGAGTCGTCCGGGCTGCCGCTCCGGGGCACGTTCCTGATCGACAGGGACGGGAACGTGATCTGGTCACTCGTGAAGGGGCTCGACGAAAAGCGCGACGAGATGGTCGAGCAGTCGCTCGGGACGCTCTCCGGGCGCGGATAGTCCGTGACGCCGCTCGCCGTGCGCCGCTTCGGCCGCGCGGAGGGCCGGCGGCTCACCTGTGTCCACGGCGTCACCGCCTTCGGTGGGCACTTCGCCGGGCTGGCCGAGCGCCTCGGGCCCGGCTTCGAGGTCGTCGCCCCCGACCTCCTCGGGCACGGCGACTCGCTGCGCGACCCGCCCTGGTCGATCGAGGCGCATGTCGACGCGCTCGTGCGCGCCGCCGGCGACCGGCCGGGCACCTGGGTCGGGCACTCGTTCGGCGGCCGGCTCGCGCTCGAGGTCGCCGCCCGCCGGCCGGATCTCGTCGAGCGCCTCGTCCTCCTCGACCCGGCGGTCTGGCTGCCGCCGCACGTCGCCCGCTTCGTCGCCGAGAACAGCCTCGGCGCCCGCTCGTACGCCTCGCTCGACGAGGCGGTCGAGCGCCGGTTCGAGGAGAGCCGGCTGGAGCGGGCAGACGGCGCCCTCGTCGCCGCGGAGCTCGCGCAGCATCTCGAGGAGCGCGGCGACCGGCTCCGCTACCGCTACGAGCAGGCCGCGGTCGTCACTGCCTACAGCGAGCTGGCCGTCCGCCACCCGGCGTTCGAGCGGGCGCGCGTCGAGACGCTCGTCGTCCTCGGCGAGGACTCCTACCTCACGTACGAGCACCTGGAGGAGGAGCATCGGGAGGCGCTCGGCGACCTCCTCGAGATCGCGACGGTGCCCGGCGGCCATACGGTGCTCTGGGACGCGCCCGCGGAGACGGCCGCCGTCGTGGCCGCGTTCCTCACGCGCTGAGCCGGGACCGAACCGGGCGGCGGCGACGACCGAATAGCGGTCGTTCACGCACCTGCTCACCGAGGAAAGGAACCACCGTGCGCGTCAAGATCGTGTTCACCTCCATGATCGCCGGCGTCGTCGCCGCGCTCGCCGTCGCGGCCGTCGCGATGGCGGGCTCGAGCGCCACCCCGTCGGCGACGTTCGTCGCCCCGAAGAAGATGGAGACCGGCTCCAAGGTCACCTTCACCGTGCAGCTCAAGAACTTCAAGATCGATGCCAAGAACGTCGGCAAGGCGAACGCGATGAACAAGGGCCACCTCCACTTCGCGATGGACGGCGGCAAGTTCGACTTCGAGAAGTACTCGGGCCCGAACGGCAAGCTCGCCGCGCAGCTCGGGATCGCGGGCAAGTACTCGCCGGCCGTGACGCCGTCGATCACCTACGCGAACCTGCCGAAGGGCAAGCACACGCTGAGGGTCTTCCTCGTCAACAACGACCATTTGGAGACGGGCTCGAAGGCGTCGATGTCCTTCGTCGTCAAGTAGTCCGATGGCCGGGGCCGTCGACACCACCGCCCTGCTCCGTCTCGCTCTGATCGGCGTCACGGCCCTGCTCGTGACGCTCGCGCTCGGCCCGGGAGACTCCCGGGCCGACGCTGCGGCGCCGCGCACGGTCACCGTCGCGATGGGCGACTTCTCCTACACGCCCGGCACCGTGACGATCAAGCCGGGCGATCGGGTCAAGTTCGTCAACCGCGGCAAGATCGACCACACGGTCGCCGACGTCGACGCGAAGGGCGAGATCCTCGGCAAGGCGATCAAGCCGAAGCTCCTCGCGAGGGGCGAGAGCCAGGTGGTCACCTTCGCCAAGGCGGGCCGGATCAGCTACTTCTGCACGCTCCACCCGACCCTGATGAAGGGCACGGTCGTCGTCCGGCCTTGAAGCGGACGCGTGCGCGCCTGCGGGTTCCGTCCGACTGAAGTCGGACGGGGAGGGACCCCCCGCGTCCGACTTCAGTCGGACGCATTCCTGGGCCGCGTCAGCTCGTGTGCTCGTCGGCGATCGCGAGCACCTCGTCGAGGATCGCGATCCCCTCCTCCGCCTCCTCGTGGGTGACCGTGAGCGGCGGGCAGACCATGGTGACGTTCCAGTGGGTCATCAGGTAGAGGCCCTGGTCGAGCGCCGCC
>VGCB01000183.1 GCA_016870235.1 Actinomycetota bacterium
CGAGAGATCCCACGGGTTCCGGCACGGCCCCGTCCAGACGTTCTGGGATGTGGCGCCGAACGCGAGCTCGTGCATCGTGATCTTCCCGGCGACGATCGCCCCCGCGGCGCGCAGCCGGCGCACGACCTCGGCGTCCTCGGCGGGTACATGGTCGAGGAAGAACGCGGAGCCGACCGTCGTCCGCAGACCGGCCGTGTCGATGTTGTCCTTGAGCCCGACCGGCAGCCCGTGCAGCGGACCGAGCAGACGGCCCTCGCCGAGCGCCCGATCCGCTCCCGCCGCGGCCTCCCGCGCCTCGTCCGCGGCGACGGTGACGAAGGCTCCGACGCGCTCCTCGACCTCCGCCACGCGCGCGAGGCAGGCCTCGATCGCGTCGGTCGCCGACGTCTCGCCGGAGAGCAATCGATCGATCAACGTCATTGCACGGGCTCCTTCAACTTGAGGCGGGCGGAACGCCGCACTAGGGTAACGTGCCCATCTTTCCGAGGAGGTCCGCGCTTCGTGGTCGACTGGTCCGAGCAAACCCTTCGTTCGCTGCTCTTCGCTCCCGGCAACCACCCGCGGCGGCTGGAGAAGGTCGGCACGTTCGGCGCCGACGCGATCGTGCTCGACCTCGAGGACGCGGTCGCCGACGCGGAGAAGACCGCCGCGCGCTCGTCCACGCGGGCGGCGCTCCCGACCTACGACGACCGCACGGTCGTGATGGTGCGCGTCAACAGCATCACCACGGGACGCGCCGCCGCCGACGTCGCCGCCGTGATCTGCGACGACCTCGACTGCATCCTGGTCCCGAAGATCGAGGCGCCCGAGGTGCTCGTCGAGCTCGAGCGGATCGTCGCGGCGGCCGAGCGCGACGCCGGGCTCGCAGAGGGCAGCGTCCGCATGATCGCGCTCGTCGAGACGGCGAAGGGGCTGATCCGCGTCGAGGAGATCTGCGCCGCCGCCACCGAGCGCGTGATCACCGTCGGGTTCGGTGCCGGCGACTTCTCCACCGATCTCGGCATCGACCTGACCGCCGACGCGCGCGAGCTCCTCTACGCCCGCTCGCGCATCGTCGTCGCCGCGCGCGCGGCGGGGCTTGCGGCGCCGATCGACGGGCCGTTCCTCGAGCTGCAGGACTTCGAGAGCCTCCACGTCGACACCCTCCACTCGCGCCAGCTCGGTTTCCAGGGCCGCGTCGTCGTCTACCCGCCCCAACTCGAGCACGTCCACCGGGCGTACTCCGACCTGCCGGAGGCGGAGGTCGAGTTCGCGCGTCAGATCGTCGAGGGCTTCGAGGAGGCCGAGGCGAACGGCATCGCCTCGATCCAGATCGGCGGCCGCTTCGTCGACTACCCGATTTACCACCGGGCGAGGAAGAAGCTCCGCCTCTACGAGGCGCTTCATCGTGACTGAGCCCGCGCCACGTCCCCTCGAGGGGATCAAGGTCGTCGACGCCGCGAGCCTCTTCGCCGGCCCGGTGATCGGCTCGTTCCTCGCCGACTACGGCGCCGACGTCGTCAAGGTCGAGCACCCGACGGGCGACAACCTCCGCGGGCTCGGGTGGGAGAAGGACGGCGTCTCGCTCTGGTGGGCCTTTGTCGGCCGCAACAAGCGCTCGGTCACGCTCAGCCTCTCGAAGCCGGAGGGGCAGGAATTGATGCGCCGCCTGCTCGCCGATCGCGACGTCCTGATCGAGAACTTCCGCCCCGGCACGATGGAGAAGTGGGGTCTCGGCCCCGACGTGCTGCACGAGATCAACCCCGGCCTCGTGATCGTCCGGGTCACCGGGTTCGGGCAGACAGGGCCGTACCGCAACCAACCGGGGTTCGGGACGCTCGCCGAGTCGATCTCCGGCTACGCGTACATCAACGGCTTCCCCGACAAGCCGCCGGCGCTGCCGCCGTTCGCGCTCGGCGACGGCGTCGCCGCGCTGACCGGGGTGGCGTCGGTGATGATGGCGCTCTGGTGGCGCGAGCACGGTAACCACGGCAAGGGTGGCGCCGGCAAGGGGCAGGTGATCGACCTCTCGATCTACGAGCCGCTCTTCTGGCTCCTCGGCCCGCAGTCGCTCGTCTACGACCAGCTCGGCCTCGTGCAGGAGCGCACCGGCAACGCCGCACCCTTCACGGCGCCGCGGAACGCGTACGAGACAAGCGACGGCAAGTGGCTCGGGCTCTCCGCGAGCGCGCAGTCGATCGCGGAGCGCGTCATGCACATCATCGGGCGGCCGGCGCTCGCGGACGAGCCCTGGTTCCGCGACCACACCGGCCGGCTCGAGCACGCCGACGAGCTCGACGCGCTGATCTAGGAGTGGATCGGGCAGCGCACGGCCCGCGAGGTGCTCGACGCGTTCGAGGCCGGCGAGGCGGCGATCGCGCCGATCTACTCGATCGCCGACATCTTCGACGACCCGCAGTACGCCGAGCGGGGGACGATCGCCACCGTCGAGCACCCGGTGCTCGGGCCGGTGCGGATGCCGAACGTGATCCCGCGGCTGTCGGAGACACCGGGACGGATCGAGCATCCCGGCCCCGATCTCGGCTCGGCGAACCGGGACGTGTACGAGGGCGAGCTCGGGCTCTCGGCCGCGGAGATCGAGGCGCTGAAGGCGGGAGGGATCATCTGATGTCCAGCAGTAAGGAGAGGGAGATGACACAGAGCGGGCAGGACGAGACCCGCGACTTCTACGCCGGGCGCGGGATCGGTACGCGGATCGGCTTCGGCGAGACTCCGGCGGTCGTGGTCGTCGACATGACGAAGGCGTTCACCGATCCCTCCTACGCGGTCGGGTGCGACCAGACGGAGACGCTCGCCGCGATCGCCGAGCTTCTCGCCGCGGCCCGGCGCCGCGACGTCCCCGTCTTCTTCACGCAGATCGCGTACCTGCCCGACGGCTCCGACGGCGGCTGGTTCGTGAAGAAGGTGCCGGCCCTGATGGAGCTGCAGCTCTCCGACCCGAACTGCCTCGAGGTCGACGAGCGGATCGCGCCGGTCGAGGGCGAGGTCGTCTACTGCAAGAAGTACCCGTCCGCCTTCTTCCAGACGCATCTCGCCTCGATGCTGACGACGCGCGGGATCGACACGCTGATCGTGACGGGCTGCTCGACCTCCGGCTGCGTGCGTGCGACGGCGGTCGACGGGATCTCGCACGGCTACCGCGTGATCGTCCCCGAGCAGGCGGTGGGCGATCGTGCGCCCGGCCCGCACGAGGCGAACCTGTTCAACATCGGCTCGAAGTCGGCCGACGTGCCCCCGCTCGCCGAGGTGATCGGCTACCTCGACGGGCTGCCCGCTTCGCGCGGGAGCCGGGAGGGCGCGGCGCCGCTCGCGGGCTACGCGGTCACGGCATGAAGGCAACCCGGTTCCACGAGTACGGCGACGCGTGCGTCCTGCGCTACGAGGACGCGCCGGATCCGGTCGCCGGTCCGGGCGAAGTCGTCGTGCGCGTCCGCGCCTGTGGGATCAACCACGTCGACGTCGACATGCGGAACGGCTCCTCGCGGCTGCCGCTGCAGCTGCCGCACACGCTCGGGATGGAGTGCGCGGGCGAGATCGTCGAGGCCGGGAGCGGGGTGGAGGGATGGCGGGTCGGCGAGCGCGTCTCGCCCATCTTCCAGATCCACTGCGACGACTGCGAGATGTGCGCGCGCGGCGAGCACCACCACTGCCGGAGGATCTCGATGCTCGGGATCCACGCGCCCGGTGGGTTCGCCGAGTACGTCGCCGCGCCGGCGCAGGTGCTCTACCGCTTGCCCGAGTCGATGTCCTACGAGCAGGCGGCGGCGTCGCAGACGTCGTTCTGCACCGGCCTCCACGCGCTCCGCACGCGGGCGCAGATGCAGCCGGGCGACTGGGTGCTCGTCAACGCGGCCGGCTCCGGGGTCGGGACCGCCGCGATCCAGGTCGTCCGCCATCTCGGCGGCCGGGTGATCGCCTCGGCGCGCACGGACGAGAAGCTCGAGTCGGCGAAGGCGCTCGGCGCCGAGATCGTCGTCAACTACTCGAGGGAGAACCTGACCGAGGCGGTGCGCGAGGCGACCGGCGGCCGCGGCGTCGACGTCGTCTACGAGTCGGTCGGCGGCGAGATCCTGCGGCAGTCGATCGACGCGATGGCGACGTTCGGCAAGCTCGTCTGCATCGGCTGTCACGCCGGCGAGGTGGAGCCGGTCGACTTCATCGACCTCTTCCGCCACGAGTGGACGCTGATCGGCGCGGCGCGGTCGCGCTTCAGCGAGATCGTCGAGTCGCTCGACCTCGTCGCCGAGGGCAAGCTGACGCCCGTCGTCCACGGCGTGTTCCCGCTCGCGGAGGCGGCCGAGGCGCACCGGCTGATGGAGCGGCGCGAGCACACCGGCAAGATCCTGGTGGCGCCGTGACCGCCTTCGACGTGATCGTCGTCGGCGCCGGCTCGACCGGCGGCGTCCTCGCCTCGCGCCTCTCGGAGGAGCCGTCGCGCCGCGTCCTCCTCCTCGAGGCCGGCCCCGACCTCCCCGACGAGGCGACGAACCCACCGGCGATGGTCGTCCTCGGCCCCAACTTCGGCGGGTGGTTCGCCGGCGCCGGTGCGGCCGTGCCGGACCTCGACTGGGGCTTCTGGAGCGAGGAGCTGCCGGGCGGGCGCCGCCTGCACCTGAAGCGCGGGCGCGTCGTCGGCGGCACCTCGGCCATCAACGCCGGCATCTTCGTCCGCGGCAAGCCCTCCGACTTCGACGAGTGGGTCGCGCTCGGGGCCGACGGCTGGGGCTGGGACGACGTGCGGCCCTTCTACGAGCGCGTGGAGGGCGAGATCGCCGTCAAGCGCTACCGCCGCGAGGTGTGGCAGCCGTTCGGGCGGGCGCTCGAGGAGGGCTACCTCGAGCTCGGGCTCCGCGGAGCCGAGGACCTGAACGCGCCCGACGCCTGGGACGGCGTCGTCGGGCCGTGGCCGATGAACCGCCGCAACGAGATCAAGCTGTCGACCCTGACGACGTACGTCCGGCGGGCGCGCGGGCGGGCCAACCTCACGATCCGGGGCGGCGCTGTCGTCGACCGCGTTCTCCTCGACGGCGACCGCGCCACAGGGGTTCGTCTCGTCGGCGGCGAGGAGATCGCAGCCCGCGAGGTGATCGTCTGCGGTGGCGCGTACGGCAGCCCGTCCGTGCTCATGCGCTCCGGGATCGGCCCCGCCGGGGAGCTCGCGGCACTCGGGATCGGCTGCGTCGCCGACCTGCCCGTGGGCCGCGGGCTCCGCGACCATCCGCAGTGCCTCTTCATGCTCTCCTGCCCGCCCGCCGAGGCGGAGATGTGCGGGGCCGGGATCGCCGCGGTGGCACGCGGCGATGGCTGGTTCTCGTTCCCGGTCCCGATCGACGAGGAGGAGGGGATCGTCGCCGTCGCGCTCGCGCTCAACCGGCAGCCTCCCGACGGCTCGGTCACGCTCACCTCACGCGATCCGCTCGCGCCGCCGCGGATTCACACGGCCTTCGGCAAGGTGATCGACGACGGCACCTTCGAGGCGCCGTTCCGCGTCTTCCAGGAGCTCGCCCGCACCGACGCGTTTCGCAGGCGCGGCATCGGCGGCCTCGACGCCGACGAGCGCCTCGAGGCGATCCTGCCGGAGCGCCTCGGCCACGCGTTCCATCCCTCCTCCACGTGCGCGATCGGCAGGGTCGTCGACCCGGCGCTCCGCGTCCACGGCGTCGAGGGGCTCCGGGTCGCCGACGCGAGCGTCTTCCCGGAGAACATCTCGAACAACCTCAACATGACCTGCTACATGGTCGGGGAGCGCCTCGCCGCGCTGCTCGCGTGACGGCGCACGGGCTCGTCGGTCGCGTCTTCGCCCTGCAAGCGGGCGTTTTCTGACGTGTAACTCGGAAGGGGGATCTTCGCGCGAGCCCCTTGACTCAAGGCCAGGATGGTGGCTAACTGTCGGCCGAGGTCATCTGTAGCAGGGGGTGTGATTGGGCAGTCCACCGGACCACTAGATGGTTGATCGGTTAATCGGCGTAGACGACGAGCGTCCGCGGGGGGAGCCCGAGCTGCCAGTTGAGGCTGACGCAGGCACAGAGGGTGAGGATGCGAGCGGCGACGCGAGCGAGCACACCCT
>VGCB01000184.1 GCA_016870235.1 Actinomycetota bacterium
AGGACGCGGCTGACCGAGACGACCGCCGTGCGGGGGTCGAGCGCACGCTCGATCGCATCCTCGGCCGTCTCGCCCGCGGTCCGGACGACCCGCAGCTCGATCCCCTCCACCTCCGCCCGCCGGCGCCAGGCGTAGGTCGCCGTCGGGAAGTCGCCCTGGACGACGACCACGTTCGACCTGCGATCGAGCGGGATGCCCCAGGCGACCGCACCGAGCGCCTCCGAGGAGCTGTTGACGACCGCGACCCGCGCTCGCTCGACGGAGAGAAGCCGCGCGACCGCGTCGCGCACGCCCTCGTACGCGCGCGCCCGCGCCTGGCCGTAGCCGGGCTCGCCGGCGGCGCTCTCGCGCCAGAACGTCTCCGTCGCGGCACGCACCGACGCCGGCACGAGCCCGTCGTTCGCGGTGTCCAGGAACGTGGCGCGCTCGAGCGCCGGGAAGAGCGACCGGGAGACGAGCGAGGGCGGCACCAGCCGAGCATACGGCGGGCTGCTCCCGGCTCGCGGCGCCCGAGGCCGGTTGACCCGGCGGGGATGGACTCGCTATGACTCTCGCATGGAGACTGCCGTCACCGCGAGCCGCGTCGCCCCCGTGGAGCTCGCCGACGTCGTCGCGGCTCGCCGCCGGATCGCTCCGCACCTCGCGCCGACACCGCTCCGGCAGTACCCCGCGCTCTCCCGCCTCCTCGACGCGGACGTGCACGTCAAGCACGAGAACCTCCTCCCGACCGGCGCGTTCAAGGTGCGCGGCGGCGTCAATCTCGCGACCCAGCTCTTGCCGGACGAGCGCGCGCGGGGCCTGTGCGCCGCCTCGACCGGCAACCACGGGCTCTCCGTCGCCTTCGGCGCCGCGCTCGTCGGGGCCGAGGCGACCGTCTTCGTCCCGGAGGGCGCGAACCCGGTCAAGGTGCAGTCGATCCTCGATCTCGGCGCCGAGGTCGTCGCCCACGGGAGGGACTTCGACGAGGCGCGCGTGCGCTGCGAAGAGGTCGCGCGCGAGCGCGGTGCGCGGTATGTCCACTCGGGCGACGAGCCGCAGCTGATCGCGGGTGTCGGGACCGCGCACCTCGAGCTTCTCGACGAGCTTCCCGACGTCGACGTCATCCTCGTGCCGCTCGGCGGCGGCAGCGGCGCGGCGGGCGCGTGCGTCGTCGCCAAGGGGATCCGGCCGGAGATCGAGGTCATCGCGGTCCAGTCCGCGGCGGCCCCCGCGGCCTACCGGTCGTGGAAGGCCCGCGCTCCGGTCGAGGACGCGATGGGCACCTTCGCCGAGGGTCTCGCCACACGCGTGCCGTTCGCGCTGCCGCAGGCGATCATCCGCGAGCTGCTGGACGACTTCCTGCTCGTCCCGGACGACGCGATTCGCTCGGCCCTCGTCGCGATGGTCGAGGCGACGCGCACCCTCGTCGAGCCTGCCGGGGCGGCAGCGCTCGCGGGTGCGCTCATGATCCGAGAGCGGCTCGCGGGCCGGCGCGTCGCGCTCGTCTGCAGCGGCGCCAACATCACGCCCTCCCAGCTTCGCGACGTCCTGGAGCGGGTGCCGTGAGCTCGTGGCCGATCCCGACGCCCGAGCCCCTCGTCGACGTGGATCGCGCGCGCGCCGCCCTGGCGGAGGCGGGGCTCGACGCCCTCGTCGCCCACTCGCTCCAGAACCTCTTCTACCTCTCCGGGCTCCAGCCGCTCGACTACCTCGTCGAGGCCGGCGCGATCGACTTCGCCGTCCTCCCGGCACGCCCGGACGATCCCGCGCAGGTGACCGTGCCTGCGTTCGGCCGCTACATGCTCGACGACTACCCGCTCTGGCCGCCTGGGAAGGTCGTGTTCGGCGGCTTCCACATCGCCGGCGGGCCGCCGTCGGCCTCGGTCGCAGGCGACCCGATCGAGGCGCTTGCGGTCGCCTGCCGGGCGGCGGGGGTCCCGACGGGGCGCGTCGGCTTCGAGCTGGAGCAGCTGCCCGTGGCGGTCGCCGCCCGCGTCCGGGCGGCGCTGCCGGAGCTCGACCTCGTCGACGCCTCCGGCGTGCTGCGCGACCTGCGACGACGGAAGACGTCGGTCGAGCTCGAGCGGATCCGGGTCGCCGGCCGCTCCCTCGTCGAGGCGATCGACGAGGCCGCCGGCAGTGTCCGGGTCGACACGAGCGAGCACGAGATCGAGCGGCGGCTCCGCGAGGCCCTCCTCGCGCGCTCCCTCGAGGTGACGAGCGTCTCGCTCGGAACCGGCCCGCGCGGCGCGCTCGTCTGGTCGTATCCGACCGAGCGCAGGGTCCAGGCGGGCGAGGTGATCCGCTTCGACATCACCTGCTCGTACGGCGGGTACCACGCCGACCTCGCCCGGACGGTCGCGGTGGCCGAGGCCTCCGAGCTCGATCGTGCCCGCTACCGCGCGATCCGGGCCTCGCTCGAGGCGGCGATCGGCGCGGTCAGGGCCGGCGGCACGTGCGCCGAGGTGTTCGCCGCGGGGATGAGGCCGCCGCGCGAGGCGGGCCTCGCCGACTTCGACCGCCACAACTTCGGCCACGGCATCGGCCTCGACGTCCACGAGGCGCCCGGCCTGGCGGACACCGACGACGAGATTCCCGTCGGCGCGGCGCTCTGCGTCGAGTCGCCCTACTACGTCTACGGCGTCGGCGCCTTCATGGCCGAGGACATGGTGATCGTCCACGACGATCACGTGGAGCGCCTCACGGTCGCGCCCACCGAGCTGCCGGTGGTCGGATGACGTCACCGACCGAAGCCGTCTCGCCTCCCGACATCTACTCGGAGGCGTTCGGCCGCAATCCCTACCCGTTCTACCACGCGCTGCGCGACCACCACCCCGTCCACCTCGATCCCGTCTCGGGCCGCTACCTGATCAGCCGGCACGCCGACGTCCAGGTCGTGCTCGGCGGCGACGGGTTCTCGACGCGCGCGTACGACCACGTGGTCGAGCCCGTGTACGGGCGGACGCTGATGCAGGAGGACGGGAGCGAGCACGCCCGCCAGCGTCGGTTCCTGACGCCGCTCTTCCAGGGCGCCGGGCTGCGGCAGATCTTCGAGCCGGCGATCGACCGGGTCGTCGACCGGCTCGTGGCGCGCTTCGCCGGTGCGGGCGAGGTCGAGCTCGTCGACGCCTTCACCGCCTGGTTCGGCGTCGGGATCGTCGCCGACGTGCTCGGCGTCGGCGAGGCGGAGGAGCCGCTGATCCTCGACTGGTACTCGCGGATCCTCGCGTACCAGTTCAACCTCGAGGGCGACCCCGAGGTGCACGCCGACGGCCTGCGCGCATCGGCGGAGGCGCGCGCGTTCCTGGCGGGGATCGTCGCCGACCGCCGCCAGCGCCCGGGCGGCGATCTCATCTCGGCGCTCCTCGGCGCCGAGGTGGCCGGCGAGACGCTCGACGACGAGTACGTGACGAGCTTCTGCACCCTCCTGATCGTCGCGGGCAGCGAGACGACCGACAAGGCGGCCGCCAACCTCGTCAAGAACCTGCTCGAGCACCCGGACGTGCTCGAGCGCGTCCGAGCCGACCGGTCGCTCGTCGACCGTGCGTTCGCCGAGACTCTTCGCTTCTCGCCGCCGCTCCACATGATCGTGCGCACAGCCGCGGAGGACGTGGAGCTCTCCGGCTGCGCGATCCCGGCGGGCGCCGAGGTGCTGTGCATGGTGGGCGCCGCGAACCGCGACCCGCGGGTCTTCCCCGACGCCGACGCTTTCGACATCCACCGCCCCGAGCAGGAGCTGCGACGTGCGTTCACGGCCGGCGCCTCGCATGCGGCGTTCGGCTGGGGCCGGCACTTCTGCCTCGGCGCGCAGCTCGCGCAGGTCGAGACGCGGGTGGCGGCGAACGCGCTGCTCGACGCGATGCCCGACGTCCGCTTCGCCCCCGGCTTCACGCCCCGCGAGGAGGGGATCTGGGCGCGGGCTCCGAGGCGCCTCGACCTCGTCTTCCGTCGACGATGACCGACTCCGCGATGACCGAGCTCGTCGTCACACCCGAGTGGCTCGCCGGGCAGCTCGGACGGCCCGACGTCCGCGTCGTCGACGTCTCCGTGATCACGACGCCGCCGGCCGCCCAGGGGCTGCCCTGGGGCGCGCTTCCAGCGCGGGCGGAGTACCTGGAGGCACACATCCCCGGGGCCGCTTTCGTCGACCTCGTGACCGAGCTCTCCGACGCGGCGGCGCCCTTCCCCTACACGCTGCCGGCGGCCGGGCAGGTGGACGGGGTCTTCCGTCGCCTCGGCGTCGACGAGGGCACGCACGTCGTTCTCTACGACGGCCAGGCAAGCTCGTTCGCGTGCCGGGCCTGGCTCGTGCTCCGCCACTTCGGGCTCGACGCCGTCTCGGTGCTGGACGGTGGGATCGGGGCGTGGACGGCGGCCGGCCTGCCGGTCGAGAGCGGCGAGTCGCCGGCGTTCCCGGCCGGCTCCGCCCGGGCGCGCGGCCGTGAGGGGGTGGTCTGCGGCACCGCCGACGTCGTGCGGATCGTCGAGGAGGGCGGCGGTCAGCTCGTGAACGTGCTCGCGCGGAGCCAATGGGACGGCTCGGGGGTCAGCTCGTACGCCCGCGTCGGGCAGATCCCGGGCAGCATCGAGGCGGTGGCGGCGCGGCTCGTCGACCCGGCGAGCGGCGCCTTCGTCCCCCTCGCCGACGCTGCGCGGCTCTTCGAGGAGGCGGAGATCGACCTAGCGCGCCCGATCGTGACGTACTGCGGCGGCGGCGTCTCCGCCGCGAAGGCGGCGCTCGCCCTGGCGCGTCTCGGCGCTCAGGCCGTGGCAGTCTACGATGGCTCGCTCAGCGAGTGGACCGCGGACCCGGAGCTTCCGCTCGAGGGCGCGCCAACGGGAGGAGGCACCCGATGACGGCAGCCCGCCGCCTCGGCAACCAGGGGCTCGAGGTCTCGCCGATCGGCCTCGGCTGCATGAGCATGACCGGCTGGACGATGCCGGGCGACCAGCCGGCCGGCGGCGTCTACGGCCCGCCCGACGAGCGTGAGGCGATCGCCACGATCCACCGCGCGATCGACCTCGGCGTCACCTTCCTCGACACGGCCGAGATCTACGGGCCGCACCTGAGCGAGCAGCTGATCGGGCGCGCGATCGCCGGCCGCCGCGACGAGGTGACGCTCGCGACGAAGTTCGGCCTCGGCCTCCACGGCGAGTCCGAGCACTACCTGAACGGCGACCCCGCCTACGTGCGGCAGGCCTGCGAGCGGTCGCTCTCGAACCTCGGCACCGACCGGATCGACCTCTACTACCAGCACCGGCTCGACCGAACCGTCCCGATCGAGGAGACGATGGGCGCACTCTCGGAGCTCGTCAAGGAGGGGAAGATCCTCTACGTCGGCCTCTCCGAGATGGGCGCCGAGCGGATCCGCCGCGCCCACGCCGTCCACCCGCTGAGCGCCGTCCAGACCGAGTACTCGCTGTGGGAGCGCTCGCTCGAGGCCGAGATCCTGCCGACGATGCGCGAGCTCGGGATCGGGCTCGTCGCCTACAGCCCCCTCGGGCGCGGCTTCCTGGCCGGGGCCGTCACCTCGCTCGACGACCTCGCGCCCGACGACTACCGCCGCCAGGATCCCCGCTTCTTCCCCGAGAACCTGCCCGGCAACCTCGCGATCGCCGCCGGCGTGCGCAGCGTCGCGGCGCAGCTCGGCGCCACACCGGCGCAGGTCGCGCTCGCCTGGACGCTGGCGAAGGGCGAGGACGTCGTCCCGATCCCCGGCGCGAAGCGGCGCCCGCATCTCGAGGAGAACGCCGCCGCCGCGGCCATCGTCCTCTCCGCCACCGACGTGGCGGAGCTCGACGGCCTGATCGAGCGCGGCGTCACCGGCGAGCGCTACGCGGGCGAGGCGCTGACCGCGGTCATCGACTGAGCGGCGCGTCGGGCGCCTCGAGCACCCGATCGCTCGCGGTGTCGCGCAGCAGGGTCAGCCAGCGGCGGCAGCCGCCCTCGTGGAACCACCGCTCAGGCACCAGCCCGCACGCGTTCGTCCGCATCCAGCCGCGGTCGAGGTCGCGCGCACCCGGGTCGGTGAGGTGCGCGGGCACGTCGGGCACCTCGCCGC
>VGCB01000185.1 GCA_016870235.1 Actinomycetota bacterium
CCCGTGCACCGGCCGCCGGCCGTCAAGGGCGGGCTCGCCCTCCGCACCGCCGCGCTCGTCACCGGTCTCGCGCTCTGCGGCGTCGGCATCCTGCTCATGGTCGAGGCGCACCTCGGACTGCCGCCGTGGGACGTCCTCCAGCAAGGCCTGAGCCGGCACACGCCGCTCACGTTCGGGCTCGCCAACGTCGTCGTGGGGATCGTCGTGCTCGCCGTCTCGTGGCGACTCGGCGCCCCGATCGGCCCGGGCACGATCGCGAACGCGGTCCTGATCGGGCTCTTCGTCGAGCTGCTGGCGTCCGTCGACGCCTTCGACGGGCTCGGGGGCTCGTCCATTCCGACGCGGATCGGCGTCCTCGTCCTCGCGCTCGCGGCGTTCGGGCTCGGCAGCGCGCTCTACATCGGCGCCAGCATGGGCGCCGGCCCGCGCGACTCCCTGATGCTCGTCCTCGCCGCGCGGACCGGGCGGCGGATCTCCGTCGTCCGCGCCGGGATCGAGGTCGGAGCGACCGCAGCCGGGTTCGCGCTCGGGGGCACGGTCGGCGTCGGCACCGTCGTCTTCGCCGCCGCGATCGGGCCGGTGGTCGAGCTCGGGTTCGTCGCCCTCGTCGCGCTCGGCGCCGCGCTGCCCGCCCGGGCTCCCGTTCCCGTCGCGGCTACGATCGACGCGCGATGAGGACGGGCGCGCGATGAAGGGCCTCGTTTGCGCCGGGGGCGAGGCGACGCGGCTCGGCGAGCTCACACGCGTGACGAACAAGCACCTGCTGCCGGTGGGGCGCTGGCCGATGATCTACTACCCGCTGCAGCTCCTGCAGCGGGCCGGCATCCGCGAGGTGCTCGTCGTCACCGGCAAGCACCACGCCGGTCAGATGATCGACCTCCTCGGCGACGGCAGGCTCGACGTCCGCGGCACCGACGAGTCGCTGATCGACCTCGACATCTCCTACAAGGTGCAGACGGCCGCCGGCGGGATCGCGCAGGTGGTCGGGATGGCGCGCAGCTTCGCCGGCGACGCACCGCTCGTCGTCGTCCTCGGCGACAACGTCTTCGAGTGCTCGCACGCGCAGGAGATCGCCTCGTGGGCGGCCGAGCGGCCGGGAGAGGCGCAGATCTTCGTCAAGGACGTCCCCGACCCGGAGAACTTCGGCGTCGTCGTGCTCGACGAGGCTGGGCGGGTCTCCGACATCGTCGAGAAGGCGGGCGTCGTCGATCTCCGCTACCCGGCACCGCCGACGAGCAAGGCGGTCGTCGGCCTCTACTGCTTCCCGCCCGACGTCTTCGACGTGATCGACGCGCTCGAGCCGTCGAGCCGTGGCGAGCTCGAGATCACCGACGTCAACCGGCACTACGCGCGGCTCGGTCGGCTCGGCGTCGCCGAGGTGCGCGGGTGGTGGGAGGACGCCGGCAAGCACTGGCAGCACCTGGCGGAGATCGGCCGCACGGTCGAGGAGACGGGAGCGAACACGTGATCCCGGACATCGTCCGGATCCCGCTCGCCCGCTTCGAGGACGAGCGCGGCTGGTTCATGGAGATCCGCCGCGAGTCTCGCCTCCCGAAGCGGACGGTGCAGACGAACCTCTCGCGGTCGCGGCGGGGCGTCATCCGCGGGCTCCACTACCACGAGCGCGGGCAGGACGACCTGTTCGCGTGCCTCGAGGGGACGGCCCGCGTCGTCGTGCTCGACCGCGAGACCGGCGAGACGTTCGTCGAGGACATCGGCGACCACAACCCCGTCGCGATCTACATCCCCGGCCATCACGCGCACGGCTTCGAGGCCCTGACCGATCTCCTCTTCTGCTACCACGTGACCGAGGAGTACGACGCCGCCGACCCCGACGAGCACGGCATCCCGTGGAACGACCCTCGCGTCGTCGACCTGTGGAGCACCCGGACACCCACCCTCTCGGCCCGGGACGCGGACGCCGCGTCCTGATCACCGGCGCCGGCGGGCAGCTCGGTCGCTCGCTCGTCCGCGCGTTCGCCGGTGACGAGGTCGTCGCGCTCGACCGCGCCGCCTGGGACGTGACGGCGCCGCTGCCGGCGGGGATCGCGGCGCCCGACCTCGTGCTGCACGCCGCCGCCTGGACGAACGTCGACGGCGCCGAGGACGACCCCGACGGCGCCGCCGCCGTCAACGTGGGCGGCACCGCCCGGGTCGCCGCGCTCGGCGCGCCGCTCGTCGCCTACTCGACCGACTACGTGTTCGCCGGCGACCGCGCCGTGTACTGCGAGTCCGACCCGGTCGGCCCGCTCTCGGCGTACGGGCGCACGAAGCTCGAGGCGGAGCGCGCGGCCGGCGACCGTGCCTGGGTCGTGCGGACGTCGTGGCTCTTCGGCGCGACCGGCCGGAACTTCCTGCTGACGATGCTCAGGCTCGGCGCCGAGCGCGAGGAGGTCGCGGTCGTCGACGACCAGCGCGGCTGCCCGACCTACGTGGGGCACCTCGCGGAGGCGACGAGAGCCCTCGTCGACGGCGGGGCAGCGTACGGCGTCTGGCACCTGGCCGCCTCCGGGTCGTGCACGTGGGCGGACTTCGCGGAGGCGATCTTCGCCGAGGCGGGGCTCGCCTGCCGGGTGCGCAGGATCACCTCGGCCGAGTTCGGCGCGCGCGCCGTGCGACCGCGCTCCTCGGTGCTGCGGAGCGAGAAGGGCGCGCCGCCCCTACCCGACTGGCGGGATGGCCTGCGCGCGTGCCTCGACGAGCTTCGGGAGCAGGGGTGAGCGGCGCCCCGCGCCGGTCTCGAGCAGCGAGACGATGCGCTCGTGGCCGCGCCGCATCGCCCAGCCGTGGTTCCAGGCGAAGAGCGGGCGAAGAAGCGGCGTCAGCTCTCGGACGAGCGGCTTCCGCACGTCGACGTTCCACTCGAGCACGGCCCGCGTGCCACCGCCCGGCGCCTCCGCGATCGTCCAGATCCCCTCGCCCTCGAAGTCGCCGGTGATCCCCGAGACGAGGCGCGTCGGCGGCGCGGCCTCGAGGCAGACGAGCTCCCAGCGAAGTCTGTAGGGGAGGAGGCCGCGCGTCAGGAGCCGGGCCCGCTTGCCGGGCGCCGCCGGGCCCTCGTCGCCCTCGCCGCGGAGGAACGCGTCGCCCCACCACTCCGGGTAGCGGACGGGCCGCGAGAGAAGCGCGTAGACCGCCTCCGGGCTCGCCGGGACGAGCCACTCGTCGACGAACGAATACCGCGCCATGCAGGTGGTTCGTCGCTCGAGCCGGTCCGGTTCGGAGCTACCTCGCTACGCTTTCCCGATGCGCGTGCTCGTCACGGGCGGAGCGGGCTTCATCGGCTCCCACTTCGTCAAGCGGCTCCTCTCGAGCGGTGACGATGTCGTCGTCCTCGACAAGCTGACGTACGCCGGCAACCCCGCGAACCTCGAAGGGCTCGACGTCGAGCTGCAGGTCGGCGACATCGCCGACCTCGACGCCGTCGCGCGCGTCGCCGCCGGCTGCGACGCGATCGTCAACTTCGCGGCCGAGACGCACGTCGACCGGTCGATCCTCTCGTCCCGCGACCTCGTCGACACAAACATCCTCGGCGTCCAGGCCCTGCTCCAGGTCGCCCGCGACGAGGGGATCCGGCTCGTCCACGTCTCCACCGACGAGGTGTACGGCGATCTCGAGCGCGGCGGCCACTCGCGCGAGACCGACCCGCTGCGCCCCTCGAACCCCTACAGCGCCGCCAAGGCGGGCGGCGACCTGCAGGTGCTCGCGTCCGTCCGCACGTACGGCGTCGACGCGCTGATCACCCGCGGCTCGAACACGTACGGGCCGAACCAGTATCCCGAGAAGATCCTTCCGCTCTTCGTCACGAACGCGCTCGACGGCGAGCCGCTGCCCCTCTACGGCGACGGCCGGCAGGTCCGCGACTGGCTCTTCGTCGAGGACCACTGCGCGGGGATCGACACGGCCCTCCGCTCGGGGGCCGCCGGGGAGGTCTACAACATCGGCGGCGGCGACGAGCGCGAGAACCGCGAGATCACCGCGATGATCGTCGAGGCGACGGGGGCCGATCCGTCGCTCGTCCGTCACGTCGCCGATCGCGCGGGCCACGACCGTCGCTACGCGCTCGACACGAGCAAGGCCCGAGACGATCTCGGCTGGGAGCCGCAGACGCTGCTCGCGGACGGGTTCGGCCGCACGGTGGCCTGGTACCGCGACAACCGGGCGTGGTGGGAGCCGATCAAGCAGTCCGGCGGCTACCGCGCCTACTACGAACGGCAGTACGCCGAGCGGCTGGCCTGACCCGCGGGCTCCGCGGGAAGGACAACGACGAGTCGCCCGAGAAGAAGACGATGCCCAGTCTGCGAATGCGCCGCCTCTCTCCCTCCTGCGTCCTCGGCCTTCTCGTCGCCGTGCTCGTCGCGACGGCTGCCGTCGCGCGCGCCGAGCCGGCACCGGCGCCCGGCGACGGCGCGCCGCCCACTCCCGACGAGGCCTCCTCTCCGCCGGTCGAGCCCGTCTGGGTGCTCACCGGCGGCGGCTGGGGACACGGCGTCGGCATGAGCCAGTGGGGCGCGTACGGGCAAGCCCAGGCGGGCCGCAGCTTCGAGCAGATCCTGACGACGTACTACCGAGGCACCGAGGTGTCGCGGACGGGGAGGTCGAACGTCCGTGTCCTCCTCGCCGACGGCGTCCCGACCGCCGCGTTCTCCGGCGAGGGAGCGCTCGTCGTCGTCGACGGGAACGGCCGCAAGTACCGGATCCGCGACGGGAGGCTCACGCTCGCGAAGACCCTCGTGGCGCCGATCGGGCCGAAGGGCACGAAGGTGCCGCTCGCGCCGCCGGTCCGCGTGCAGCCGACCGTCGGCGTGATCGTCTCCTACCGCGACGTCGCGCGGCGCGGCGCCTACGTCGTCCAGCCCTCCGCCGGCGGCCTGCTCGTCGTCAACGAGCTGCCGATGGAGGCGTACCTGCGCGGCGTCCTTCCCGGCGAGGTGCCGTACGGCTGGCCGATCGAGGCGCTCAAGGCACAGGCGGTGGCGGCGCGGACGTACGCGTTCACGAGCCTCAAGCCCGACAGCCCGTGGGACGTCTACACGGACGTGCGCAGCCAGGTCTACGGTGGCGTGCCGCTCGAGAAGGCCGAGACCGACCGCGCGATCCTCGAGACCTCGGGGCGGATCCTCCTGTACCAGGGCGCGCCCGCGCGCACGTTCTACTTCTCCTCCTCCGGCGGCCGCACGTTCAGCGCGCGGGAGATCTTCGGCGGCGACACCGCCTACCTGCAGGCCGTCGACGACCCCTGGGACGCGACGTCCCCGCACCACGCCTGGCCGCTGCGGACGTTCTCGCCGACGGCGCTCGGACGCGCGTTCGGCCTCAGCGGCCTCGTCACCGAGATCGCTCCCGCGACGCAGGAGGAGGGCCGGGTGCCGGCTGCGAGCGGGCCGACGCGGATCCGGGTGCAGACGGCGAACGGGAAGGCGCTCGAGCTCACCCGGACGGAGATCCGCACCCGGCTGGGGCTGCTCTCGACAAGGTTCCGGTTCGGCTACCTCTCGCTCGCCACGCCGACTCCCTCCGCGGTTCCGAGAGCAGTCGTGACGATCGACGGGGTCGCGCGCGACGTCGAGTCGCCGATCCTGGAGAGGCGACGCCCCGACGGGTCCTGGCAGGTGATCCGCGACCTCGACACCCGGCCGGACGGGACGTTCACCGCGACCGTGAGGCCTGTGGAGACGACCGTCTTCCGCCTCTCCGGCTCGGGCGCCGAGGGACCGTCCGTGAGGGCAGTCGTGTCCCGCCCGTGAGGCGGTTCCCGCGAGCCCGCCTCGACCGCTGCGCACGTGCCGGCGCCGTCGTGGCGGCCGCGACGCTCGCGCTGGCCTCGCTCGCGAGCGCGTACGCCCCGACGGATCCCCTCGTCTCAGCCCAGTGGTACCTGGCGGCGACCCGCACCTTCGACGCGTGGGCGACGCCGCCACCGCTGACCCCGGTCAGGGTCGCGATCATCGACTCCGGGATCGACCGGGCGCATCCGGAGTTCCGCGGCCGGATCGTGGCGGCGCGCACCTTCGT
>VGCB01000186.1 GCA_016870235.1 Actinomycetota bacterium
TCGACATCACCGACCGAGCGAGCCTCAAAGCCGGCCCGGACGCGATCAGCGCCGTCGCGAGTGATGCACTTTTCGTTTCCCGATCTCGGTGCAGTATTGGGCGCCCGGCATCACTGGCCGTGTTCTCGCGCGTCCGGTGAGGAGGGACCGACGTACCAGACGCGCTGTGTTTGCCGGGTGTGCGCGCGTCTGCTGGGTGGGGGACGTGAGGTAGCAGACGCGCGCACACCCGGATCCTGAAGCCAGGGGAACGGGGTTCCCCTAGGGAACCCCCTCCTGCACTCGAGTCCTGCACCTTGCCTTCCGCGTCTGGCTTCAGCCAGACGCGTCCAACAGACGCGGTAGATCACCACGGAGCTCAGAACACCGAAGCCCGATCCCGCGGAAACCGCCTTGTTCCTACAGACGCGTCTGGCTGAAGCCAGACGCGGAGGCCATGGGGCACGGTGCCAGACCCGATCGCAAGGGAGAGGCCGCAGGGAACCGCAGGTTCCCGGCTTCAGGATCCGAGCTCTCTCGCGTCTGCTACCTCGCGTCCCTCGCTCAGCAGACGCGAGAGAGCTCGGCAGCAAACACGGCCCGAATCCACGTCACCGGGGTACCTCCACCTCCGCCGCTGCGGCGGGGGCGCGGGTCTGCATGGTCGCGCGCTCGGGGAGGCGGTCGGCGAGGCGGCCGACGATGTCGTGCTCGACGCCGCGGGCGGCCATGCGGATCGCGTTCGCGATCGCCCGCCGCGAGCTCGACCCGTGGCTGATGACGACAACCCCGCGAAGCCCGAGGAGGTAGCCGCCGCCGTACGTCTCGGGGTCGAGGCGCTTGCGGAGCTTCATCGCCGCGGGCCGGATCAGGAGACCGCCGATGCGCGCGCTGACGCTCGTCTCGATCTCGTTGCGGAGCGCGGCGAGCACGGAGCGGATCGTCCCCTCGAGCGTCTTCAGCGCCACGTTGCCGGTGAAGCCGTCGCAGACGACGACGTCGCCCTCTCCCTCGAGGAGCGTCCGACCCTCTTGGTTGCCGCCGAACCGGAGGCCGGGGTCGGACGCGAGGAGCGCGTGCGCGTCGAGCACGAGCTGGTTCCCCTTCTCCGCCTCCTCACCGATCGAGAGGAGCCGCACCTCGGGCTCGCGGATCCCCAGGATCTCCTCCGCGAACACGGCGCCCATGTGCGCGAACTGGACGAGGTGCTCGGGGCGGGCGTCCGCGTTCGCGCCGGCGTCGATCCACACGGTCGGGCCCTTGCGGGTCGGGATCACGATCGCGATCCCGGGCCGGTACACGCCCGGCAGCCGCTTGATGTGGAGCAACGACGCGGCGAGCATGGCGCCGGTGTTCCCGGCCGAGACGACCGCATCGGCATCGCCGTCGCCAACCGCCCGGACGGCACGGACGAGCGATGAGTCCGGCTTCGCCCGGACGGCGTCGGCGGGCTTGTCGTCCATCGCGACCGAGTCCTCGGCAGGGATGTGCGTGACCCCGGTCAGGGCCAGGGCGGCGGGGCCGAAGACGATCGGCTCGATCGTCGCGGAGACCGCCTCGCGCGCACCTTCGACGATCTCGCCGGGAGCACGATCGCCGCCGAGCGCGTCGACCGCTACGCGGACAGCCACGGGCGGGCTCTCCGTGCCCGCTAGGGCGCCGGAGCGCGGAACGGCTGGACGTCGCGCCCGTTGTACGACTTGCACGTCGGGCACATCCGGTGGCCCTGCTTCGGCGAGCCGCAGTTGGGGCAGGTCTGGAGCCGCGGCGCGTCGATGCCGTGCTGCGCACGACGCTTGTCGCGACGCGACTTGGAGGTCTTTCGCTTGGGGACGGCCATGGGCGGCCGGGAACTATAGCGACCGCTCGCCGAGGAAGCGCCCGAGCCGGGCGAGCGCCTCGTCGAGCACGTCGTCGCGCTTCGAGAAGCAGAACCTGATCGTGTCGCCTGGTGCCTCGGGGCCGAGGTAGAAGGCGCTGAGCGGGATCGCGGCGACGCGCGCCTGCTCGACGAGCGTCCGGCAGAGCTCCTGATCGTCGTCGCCGAGGCCGAGCCCCGCGAACCGCGCGTTCACGAAGTACGTGCCCTCGCACGGAAGGACGTCGAACCCGAGACGACCGAGACCGTCGCCGAGACGGTCGCGCTTCGCCTGCAGGCCGTCGCGGAGCCCGTCGTAGTACGCGTCCTCCCGGCCGAGGCCGTACGCGACCGCCCGCTGCAGCGCGGGCGTCGTCGCGAAGACGAGGAACTGGTGGCACCGGGCGACGGCGGCGACCAGCTCGGCCGGCCCGCTCGCGTACCCGACCTTCCAGCCGGTGAGCGAGAAGGTCTTGCCCGCCGACCCGATCCGAAGGCAGCGCTTCTCCATCCCGGGGAGGGTCGCGAGCGGCACGTGGGCGCGACCGTCGAAGACGAGGTGCTCGTACGCCTCGTCGCAGAGGGCGATTGCGTCGTTCGCGATCACGTGCTCGGCCAGCAGCTCCAGCTCGGCGGGCGTGTAGACCTTCGCCGCCGGGTTCTGAGGGTCGTTGAGGAGCAGCAGGCGTGTCCGTGGGCCGAAGGCGGCAGCGACCGCCTCCGGTGTCAGCGTCCAGTCCGGCGGCTCGAGCCTGATCGGGCGCGGGACGGCGCCGGCGCGGAGGATCATCGGGACGTAGCTGTCGTAGAGCGGCTCGATCACGACCACCTCGTCGCCGGGCTCGAGCAGCCCGAGCAGGGACGCGGCGAGCGCCTCGGTGGCGCCGGTGGTGACGATGACCTCGGTGGCGGGGTCGCGCTCGAGCCCGTAGAAGCGCGCCGAGTGCTCCGCCACGGCCGTGCGGAGCTCGAGGAGCCCCGGCATCGGCGGGTACTGGTTCGGCCCTTCGAGGATCGCCTCGGCGGCGACCCGGCGGACGTCCTCCGGCCCGTCCTCGTCAGGGAACCCCTGACCGAGGTTGACGGCGCCGTGCTCGGCGGCAAGGCGCGACATCGTCTCGAACACGGACGTCCCGGCGGCGAACGCGGAGTGCACGCCCCGACCGCTCCTACCCGAGCCGGTCGCGCAGGGACTCGAGCGCGGCCCAGCGGCTGTCGGTCTCGCCGCTCTCGTGCTCGTGGGGCTCGACGTTGAGGTTGCGGCCGCACTCGGGGCAGAGACCGGCGCAATCGGGGCGGCAGAGGATCTGGTCGGGGAGCGCGAGCGCGATCGCGTCTCGGGCCCAGGCGGAGAGCTCGAGCTGATCGTCGACGACGTACTCGGTGACGAGGTTCTCGTCGCCGCTGGGGCTCGCGTCCTGGTACTCGCGCGCGTCGATCGCGAGCTCCACGACGGCGTCCTCGAGGCAGCGAACGCACGCGCCGTGGAGGCGCACGGGGAACGAGAGCCGGAACACGTCTCCCGAGGTCGCGCGCTGGACGACGAGCTCCGCCTCGATCTCGGCCGGCACCGGCAGGTAGCGCAGCCCGCCGAGCTCGAACGGCTCGAGCGCGATCTCGACCCGGTCGCGGTACTCCTCTCCGGACCGGAGCTTGAGCGAGCGGAGCGGAAACCGGGACACTGTTGTTGTTTTACCGCAGGCTCGCGCGTCTGGTGGGCGCAGGACCGAGGTACCAGACGCGCGAGCCTGCGGATCCTGAAGCCGGGAACCTGCGGTTCCCTGGGACCCCTCCCTTGCGATCGGGTCTGGCACCGTGCCCGGGCCTCTTCCGCGTCTGGCTTCAGCCAGACGCGTCTGCAGGAACAAGGCAGTCTGCACGGGATCAGGCTTCGGTGCTCTGATCTCCGTGGTGATCTTCCGCGTCCGTCGGGTCGCGTCTGGCTGAAGCCGGACGCGGAAACGCAGATGCGTGACCCGAGTCCCGGAGGGGTTCCCAAGGGGAACCCCGTTCCCCTGGCTTCAGGATCCGGGTGTGCGCGCGTCTGCTACCTCACGTCCCACACCCAGCAGACGCGCGCACACCCGGCAAACAACACAGCGCGTCTGGTGGGCGCAGGACCGAGGTACCAGACGCGCGAGCCTGCGGATCCTGAAGCCGGGAACCTGCGGTTCCCTGGGACTCCTCCCTCGAGATCGAGTCTGGCACCGTGCCCGTGCCTCTTCCACGTCTGGCTTCAACCAGACGCGTCTGCAGAAACAAGCCAGTCGGGATCAGGCTTCGGTGCTCTGACGCCTTGGTGAACGACGGCGTCCGTCGGGTCGCGTCTGGCTGAAGCCAGACGCGGAAACGCAAATGCAGGACACAGATGCAGGAAGGGTTCCCTAGGGGAACCCCGTTCCCCTGGCTTCAGGATCCGGGAGTGCGCGCGTCTGCTACCTCACGTCCCACACCCAGCAAACGCGCGCACACCCGGCAAACCAACACAGCGCGTCTGGTACGTCGGTCCCTCACCCAACCGGACGCGCGCGGGAACGACCAGGTCCTCTATAGGTAACTGTCGTCGTCGGCGCGGTCGATGGGGCCGATGCCGGCGACGACGGTCTCCTGCGAGCGCTCGTGGAGCCGCTCGCGGCCGCGGCGGACGGCGACGAGGAACTTGTCGAGGTTGACCTCGAGCGTCGAGAGGATCCCGTCGGCCCAGTCCTCCATCTCGAGCCGCGTCTCGCGGGCCTGCCGCTTCGCGTCCTCGACGATGTCCGCTGCCTGCCGCTCGGCGATCTTGACGATCTCGGTCTGGGAGGCCTCGCGGACGGCCTGCTCGCGCGCCTCGCCGATCAGGCGGTCGCACTCGCGCTTGGCCTCGGCGAGCATCTCCTGCCGCTCCTTGACGATCCAGCGCGCCTGCTTGATCTCCTCCGGGATCGTCGCGCGCATCTGGTCGAGGATGTCGTAGATCTCCTCGCGGTCGATGCGCACCTGATCGGTGAGCGGCACCGCCTTCGCGTTGTGCACGAGATTGTCGAGCTTGTCGATGAGCACGAGGACGTCCATGCCCGGAAGTCTACGTCGCGGGGTCGGACGTCAGCGTCCGGAGACCCGGACGAAACGTCATTCCGACGGGATCAGGGGTGCGCCGGGCCGGCCGTTCGGGAAGATCTCGCGGAAGCGGGCCGCGACGGCGGGCGGCACGAGCGTGTCGACCTTGCCCCCGAAGGCAGCGATCTCCTTGACGGCGCTCGAGGAGATGAAGCTGTACTCGGGGCTCGACATCACGTACATGGTCTCGATCTCCGGCGCGAGCATCTGGTTGAGCCGGTTCATCTGGAACTCCCACTCGAAGTCGGCGATGACGCGGAGGCCCTTGATCATCGTGCGGGCCGCGTGCCTGCGCGCGAACTCGACGACAAGCTCGCTGAAGACGTCCACGACCGCGTTCTCGATGCCGGCGAGCGCCTCCTCGAGGAAGCGCACGCGCTCCTCGACGGTGAACATCGTCTGCTTGTGGTGGGGCTCGCGGACGACACCGACGACGACCTTGTCGAACACGTGCGCCGCCCGGCTGATCACGTCGACGTGCCCGAACGTGACGGGGTCGAACGTGCCGGGGTTGATCGCGACGACGGGCTTGCGGCTCATGACGAATGCTCGGGGGAGAAGACCGTGAGTCGGGCGGAACCGTAGCGACGTGTCGTGCGCATGTGCAGCGGCAACCGGGGCTCGACGCGGCCGTCCGTCTCGACGACGACGGCACCTTCGTCCGCGACGACCGCGGGAAGCGCGCCGGCGAGCCGCGCCTCGAGCTCCTCCCACCGTTCGTAGGGTGCGTCGACGAGCACGAGGTCGTAGCGCCGGCCGGCCGTTGCCTCCTCGCGCAGGACGCCGATCGCGTCCCGCTGCAGGACGGGCGCGCCGGTGAGCCCGAGCTTCTCGAGGTTCTCCTTGATCGCGCGGCAGGCGGCGCGGTCGTCGTCGACGAAGACGCAGCGGCGGGCGCCGCGCGAGAGCGCCTCGAGGCCGAGCGCGCCGGAGCCCGCGAAGAGATCGAGGACGGCGGCGCCGTCGACGGGGCCGACGATGTTGAAGAGCGCCTCGCGGACGCGATCGCCGGTCGGCCGGGTGCGGTGGCCGCGCGGGGCCGCGATCCGGTGTCCCTTCCTCGTGCCGGC
>VGCB01000187.1 GCA_016870235.1 Actinomycetota bacterium
GGGTCGAGAAGTAGTGGCCGACGCGCGTCGAGCTCTGGTACGGCTTCGGCCCTGCCTGGCCCTTCGTGTTGGCCTTGGCCGGATCGATGACGTGGTCCTTCGTCCTGGTCGCACCCGAGATCGCATCGGTGAGTCTGACGCGGTACTCGACAGCTCCCTCGACCTTGGGGACGGTGAGGAAGATGTTGACCGCACAGCCGTCCTTGCCCGTCGTGCCGTCGTTCGCGGGGGCGATTGGAACGCTCCGAAACTCAACGGCGGCGGCATTCGCGCGAGGGCGATCCGGGGTGTAGCGGACAACGACAGCCCTCTTGATCGCTAACCGTTCCTGCACCAGAGCCCGAGCCTCGGCGCAGAGGTCGCGGCCAGGCGAGGTCGCAAGGCCGTTCCACCCGAGCAAGGCGGCGATCTTACCGCTGCCCGCGCTCCACGTCGGGACCTTCGAGTATTGCAGACGGCCTCGCTCGTGCCGGTTGAACGTGAAGACGGACTCCCGGCCGCCGAGGGAGGTGTCGGTGTACGTCACCCGGTACTCGGCGGCATCGGCGAGATCGCGGACGACCGCGAAGGCCGACGCATGGCAGGCGGATCCCACGGGCACCTTCTCGGTGACGATCACCAGCTCGGCCGTGACCGGCTGCTCGACCGTGGCCATGCCCGCGGCTCCCACCTGCGCCGGCACGACGAGCAACGCGCCGGCCGTCGCGACAGCGCCGGCACAGAATCGTAACCGTCTGGACACCTGTCCGTCCTTCCTCGGCACGGTGCGCCGTGAACCCCGTTCATCGTCCCCCGAGGTCGGGGAGACTGGCACGAGGCGTATGCCCCAACCCGCGGGCGGGCGTGCTCCTGGCGGGATCCGGGAGATCGTGCCGGACGCGAGTCTCCCCCACAGCCGTAGGCGCCAGGAGAACATGGAAGACCCCACGATGGCGGCACCCGCGAGAATGCCCACGTGCTCCTGGTCGAGATCGTCCAGACGTCGGCTGCCGTCGCTGCCACCGCGTCGCGCACGGAGAAGCGCGAGGCGCTCGCCGGCTGCTTGCGCCAGACCGCGCCCGATGAGCTTCCCGCCATTGTGGGCTTCCTCGTCGGCGAGCCGCGGCAGGGGCGGGTCGGGCTCGGGTGGGCCTCGGTGGTCGCCGTCGAGGTCGACCACGCCCTCGAGCCGACCCTCTCGGTCGGCGACGTCGACGCGTTTCTCGACGAGGTGCAGCGCACGGCCGGCGCCGGGTCGGCGGCAGCGCGAGCGTCGCTTCTCGAGCGTCTCCTCCGCCGGGCCACGGCCGAGGAAGGTGCGTTCTTGCGGCGCCTCCTCACCGGCGAGCTCCGGCAGGGGCCCTCGCCGGCGTCATGCTCGACGCGATCGCCACCGCGGCCGAGGTTCCCGCCGCGCTCGTCCGTCGAGCGTCGATGCTCTCCGGCGACCTCGGACTCACCGCCGCCACGGCCGTCGAGCACGGTGCCATCGGGCTCGAGCGCGTGTCGCTCGCCGTGGGGCGCGGCGTCGAGCCGATGCTCGCCTCGACGGCAGGCTCGGTCGCCGACGCGCTCGCGACGACCGGCCCGGCGTCGGTCGAGTGGAAGCTCGACGGGATCCGCATCCAGGTGCATCGGTCCGGCGACGACGTCGCCGTCTACACGCGGAACCTGAACGAGGTCTCCGCTCGACTTCCCCACCTCGTCGCGCTCGCCCTTCAGCTGCCCGCCGACGAGTTCGTCCTCGACGGCGAGATCATCGGTGTCGCCGAGACCGAGGCGGGCGCGATGCCGCCCGAGCTCTTCCAGACGACCGCCTCGGGCTTCTCCCGCGAGCGGCCGGACGAGCGCGCCGTCGCGCTCAGCCCCTCGTTCTTCGACATCCTCCACCTCGACGGCCGCACCCTCGTCGACGAGCCGCTCGTCACGCGCGCGCAGGCGCTGACGGCCCTCGTCGGCGGCCTCCGTGTGCCTGCGATCGAGACCGGCGATCCGCAGAAGGCGGCGGCCTTCCTCGAGGAGGCGCTCGCGACCGGCCACGAGGGCGTGATGGTGAAGGCGCTCCACTCCCCGTACGAAGCGGGACGGCGTGGGAAGCGCTGGCTCAAGGTGAAGCCCGTCACCACCCTCGACCTCGTCGTCCTCGCCGCCGAATGGGGCCATGGCCGCAGGCGCGGCCAACTCTCCAACCTCCACCTCGGCGCCCGGGCCACCGACGGCTCGTTCGTCATGGTCGGGAAGACGTTCAAGGGCCTCACCGACGCGCTTCTCGCATGGCAGACTGCGGCCCTCCTCGGGCGCGAGACGCGAACGGAGGGGATCACCGTCTACGTGCGGCCCGAGCTCGTCGTCGAGATCGCGCTCGACGGCGTGCAGCGCTCGACCCGCTACCCCGGGGGCGTCGCGCTCCGCTTCGCGCGCGTGCGTCGCTACCGCGAGGACAAGGCCGCCGACGACGCCGACACGATCGAGACGGTACAGGCGCTGTTGCCGGGTGGCGCCCCGAGCGGTTAGGCTCGGCGCGTGAAGGTCGAGCGCATCACCGTCCCTGGCGACTGGTACGAGCCGTACCGGATCGCCCTCGGCTACCGGATCGGCGACGTCATCGTCCTCTCCGGCCAGGCGGCGATCGCGCCCTCCGGCGAGATCGTCGGCGCCCGCGACTTCGACGCGCAGGCGCAGCAGGTCTTCGAGAACCTCCGCTTCGTCCTCGAGTCCGCGGGCTCCGGGCTCGAGCACGTCGTCAAGGTCACGATCTTCCTCACGGACATGGCGAACTTCCCGAAGATCGTCGAGCTGCGCGAGCGGTGGTTCACGCCGCCGTACCCGGCGGACACGATCGTCGAGGTGCGCTCGCTCGCGCTCCCCGAGCTCATGATCGAGATCGAGGCGATCGCGGTCGTCCCCGACTCAACGTGAAGCTCGGCGTCGCCGAGGTCGCGCGTGCCGTCCAGTCCTACGGCTTCGACTCGCTGTGGGTGCCCCGCTTGGTCTTCGGGCTTCCCTCCGCGCCGGCCGACGTCGTCCTGCCGGCGCTGCGGCGCCCGGCGCCGCTCGTCGACCTCGAGCTCGGCGCGTGATCGCTGCGGGCGGGCCGCCGGCCGACGAGATCGCCGCCCGGATCTCGGCGTTCCAGGCCGCCCTCGGTGCGGCGGGCCTTACCGGCGCGCTGATCGTGCAGCGGAGGGATCTCTTCTACCTCACCGGCACGGCTCAGGACGCGCACCTCGTCGTCCCGGCCCACGGCGAGCCGCGGCTGCTCGTCCGTCGATCCGGGTCGCGCGCGCGGCAGGAGTCGCCGCTCGAGCGCGTCGAGCGGCTCGATTCGATGCGCGACCTGCCGGGAGCGATCCGCGACGCGGGGATCGTCGGCGGTCGGCTCGGGCTCGAGCTCGACGTGCTCCCGGCGGCTCGCTACCTCGCCTACGCCCGCGCGCTCGACGGGCTGGAGCTCGACGACTGCTCGCCGCTCGTCCGGAGCCTCCGCTCGATCAAGTCGGCCTGGGAGCTCGAGCAGATCGAGGCGGCGGCGCGGCAGGTCGAGGTCGGCATGCGTGCCGCTCGCTGGGCGCTCCGCGCCGGAATCACCGAGATCGAGCTCGCGGCGGAGATCGAGCACGCGATGCGGAACGCGGGCCACCAGGGCGTCCTCCACGCGCGCGGCTTCGGCTTCGATCCCTCGCCCGCGTGCGTCCTCGGCGGCCCGAGCGCGGCCGTCCCCGGCGGCTGGGACGCGCCGATCGTCGGGCCGGGACCGAACCCCGCGATCGGCGCCGGCTCGTCGGAGCGCCCGATCGAGTCGGGGGAGACGGTGATCGTCGATCTCCTCGGCGGCGCCGGCGGGTACGTCGCGGACGCGACGCGCACGTTCGCGACCGGCGAGCCACCCGAGCAGCTCGTCCGCGCCCACGCCCTCGCCCACCGGATCCTGACCGAGGTCTCCGCGGGCGCCCGGCCCGGCGTCACCGGGGAGGATCTCTTCCTCCGCGCCCGCGAGCTTGCAGGCGACGAGCCGGGGTTCATGGGCGTCGAGGGCGAGAACGTCGTCAGCTTCGTGGGTCACGGCCTCGGCCTCGAGGTCGACGAGCCGCCGTTCCTCGCGCGCGGCTTCGCGACCCCGCTCGCGGCCGGAATGGTGTTCGCGCTCGAGCCGAAGTTCCTGTTCGCCGGCGTTGGCGCGGTCGGCGTCGAGAACTCCTTCGTCGTCGAGGAGGGCGGGGCCCGCTCGCTGATCGACGTCGAGGAGACGCTTCTCCTCGTCGACTGAGCCGCCACGTCCGGTACGTTCGTCGACGACGTCGCCGTCACGACGCTCCCCGGCGCCGACGGCATCGTACTCGCGGGGAAGACGCTGTACGCCGTCGACGCGCGCTTCGGCGCTCCCGATCCGGCAACGGCGTCGTACGCCGTGGTCACGCTCCGGCGGAAGGGCTGAGCTCGAGCCGGAGCAGGTCGTCGATCGTCTCGCGGCGGCGGATCAGCGTCGATTCGCCGCCGCGGACGAGAACGGCGGCTGGCCGCGGCGTCGCGTTGTAGTTCGACGACATCCCGAGCGTGTATGCGCCGGTCGCCGGGACGGCGAGCAGGTCGCCGCGGTGTGGATCGGGGAGGGAGACGTCGTCGATCAGGACGTCGCCCGACTCGCAGTGGAGCCCGGCGAGCGAGACGCGCACGTCGTGCGCGTCGTCAGCGCGCAGCGCCGAGAGCGCCGTGTACCGCGCGTCGTAGAGGGCGGGTCGCGGGTTGTCCGACATGCCGCCGTCGACCGCGACCCACGTCACGCCGGGCAGCCGCTTGACGGAGCCGACGGCGTAGAGCGTGACGCCCGCCTGGCCGACCAGGGCCCGTCCTGGCTCGAAGTAGACCGCAGGGCGCTGGAGGCCGATCTCGTCGAACGCCCACTGGACAGCGTTGACGAGGTCGCGGACGATCGGCCCGAGCGGCGGCGCCTTCTCCGCCGGGACGTGGCGCACGGGGAAGCCCCCGCCGAGGTTGACGATGCGCGGCACCCAGCCGAGCGTGTCGCGCGCCTCGGCCGTCCACGCTCCCACCAGCTCGATCGCCTCGCAGTGCGACTCGACCCCGGACACCTGCGAGCCTACGTGCAGGTGGACGCCGAGCAGGTCGAGCCCACGCTCGAGCCCCTCGCGCACCATCGCCAGCGCGCGCTCCGGCGGCACGCCGAACTTCGAGCCGTGGTGACCCGTCTTGATCGACTCGTGCGTGTCCGCCTCGACTCCGAGCGTGATGCGGACGAGAACGTTGCGGACGCGGGCCTCGGCGGCGCGCGCGACCTCCTCGGCGTCGTCGAGGACGACGATCGCACCCTCCCGACCGGCCTCGTGGAGCAGCTCGTCGGGCTTGTTGTTGCCGTGCACGACGATCCCGAGCCCGGCATGGCCTGCCGCTCGGGCGAAGGCGAGCTCGCCGACCGACGCGACGTCGGCCTGCACGCCCTCCTCGCGAAGAACACGCAGGATCGCGACGTTCGGGAACGCCTTCGACCCGTACGCGATCGTCGCCTCGGGCGCCGCCTCCACCATCGCTCGTGCGCGGGCGCGGATCGTCTCCTCGCAGTAGACGACGACCGGCGTCCCGAACCGCTCTGCAAGTGCGGCGGCGCCGACGCCGCCGAGCGTCAGCTCACCGTCCTCGATCCGGGCGGTGTCGGGGAAGAGGTCGAGCATGCGGCGACGCTAGCAGCGGCTGTCCTCACACACCGCACATGGCAGCCGATGCGCTCCCGTCAGACCGCAGCCGTCGCGTACCGGTCATTCATCTCGGCGAGCGACAGCGACGCGTAGTCGTCCGCGTGCCCCGCCTGGCCGAAGTCGCGCATCTTGCTTGCGACCAGCGCCTGCATCGCCGCGCGTGCCGGCTTCAGGTAGTCGCGCGGATCGAACTTCTCGGGCGACTCGACGAACACCTTGCGGATCGCGCCCGTGATCGCGAGCCGGGAGTCGGTGTCGACGTTGATCTTGCGCACGCCGTGCTGGATGCCGAGCTGGATCTCCCTATCG
>VGCB01000188.1 GCA_016870235.1 Actinomycetota bacterium
GGTCTCGGAGATGAAGGTCAGGCGGCCGAGGCAGGTGAGCTACGACTTCTCGGGCACGTCGGTGCTGATCACCGGCGCGGCCCACGGTCAGGGGAAGCTGCACGCGTTGCGCTTCGCGGAGGCCGGCGCCGACGTCGCGATCTGCGACCTCGCAGACGGCAAGCTGCCGACGATCCCCTACGCGCTCGGCACCCAGGAGAAGCTCGACGCCGTCGCCGAGCAGTGTCGCGCGATGGGGGCGAATGTCCACACCGCGATCTGCGACGTCCGCAGCGAGGCCGAGGTGAAGGCGTTCGTCGACGGCGCCGCGACGGCACTCGGCAAGATCGACGTCGCCATCGCGAACGCCGGCATCGCCAGCATCGTCGACACGATCGACATGCCCGAGGAGGTGTGGGACGTCCTCGTCGACATCAACCTCAAGGGCGTCTTCCTCACTCTCAAGCACGCCGGCCGGCACATGGTCAGTCAGGGACACGGCGGCAGCCTGATCGCGACCGGATCCGTGCATTCGTTCACCGGCGTTCCCGGCAGCTCCCACTACGTCGCTGCCAAGCACGGTGTCGCAGGGCTCTGCAAGTCGATGGCGATCGAGCTCGCGTCGCAGAAGATCCGCGTCAACTACGTCTGCCCGACCGCGCTCAACACGCCGCTCGTGGAGCTGATGGCGACCGACGCCGTGCCCGAGGGTCACGGCGAGCGGATCGTGTACGCGACCGGCTGCTGGAACCTGATCGACGAGGGCGCCCCGCTGGTGGAGGCGATCGAGGTGACCGAGGCGATCATGTACCTCGCCTCCGACGCCTCGCTCTACGTCACCGGCGCCCCGCTCCTCGTCGACGCGGGCTTCACGGCGAAGTAGGGCGGCGCCGGCGGGAGACCATGAACGAGCGGGGCGGCCGTGCGTCGCCCCGCTCCGTCAGCCTTCGGCCCGCGCCCGGCTTCACCCGGACGCGAGCCCGGGCCCGACCCCGCTCGTGCCGGCTCAGACGCCGACGTCGCCGACCAGGACGTACTTGACGTCGAGGTACTCGTCGATCCCCTGGCTCCCGCCCTCGCGGCCGTAGCCCGACTCCTTGATCCCGCCGAAGGGCGCGTTTGCGGCGCTGATGATCCCGGCGTTCGCGCCGATGATCCCGTAGTCGAGCTTCTCCGCGACGCGGAGGAGCCGCGCGTAGTCGCGGGTCGAGAAGTACGCGGCGAGGCCGTACACCGTGTCGTTGGCGAGCCGGATCGCGTCCTCCTCGGTGCCGAACCGCGCGATCGCGGCGACGGGCCCGAAGGTCTCCTCGTGCGAGATCAGCATCCCGGGGGTCACCTCCGAGAGGACGGTGGGCGCGTAGAAGTGGCCGCGTCCGAGCTCGCCGTCGCGGAGGCGCTCGCCGCCGACGAGGAGCGTCGCGCCCTTCGCGACAGCGTCGCGGACGTGCTCGTCGGCCTTGTCGACCGCGCGGTCGTCGATCAGCGGGCCGACGTGCACGCCCTCGCGGTCGCCGGGGCCGACGACCATCTTCGTCACCTTCGCCGCCAGCGCCTTCACGAAGGCGTCGTGGATTCCGTCCTGCACGTACACGCGGTTCGCGCAGACGCAGGTCTGCCCGGCGTTGCGGTACTTGGACGCGATCACCCCGTCCACCGCCGCGTCGAGGTCGGCGTCGTCGAAGATGATGTACGGGGCATGCCCGCCGAGCTCGAGCGAGAGCCGGGTCACGTTCCCCGCCGACATCTCGATCAGCTTCTTGCCGATCTCGGTCGAGCCGGTGAACGAGATCTTGCGGACGCGGGCGTCGCCGAAGAGCGTCTCGCCGACCATGCCGGCGCTGCGCGAGGTGACGAGGTTGACGACGCCGGGCGGGCTCCCTGCCTCCTCGATGCACCGGAGGACGAGCGCAGCGGTCAGCGGGGTCTGGGTGGCCGGCTTGACGACGCTCGTGCAACCGGCGGCGAGGGCGGGCCCGAGCTTGCGCGTCATCATCGCCGCCGGGAAGTTCCACGGCGTGATCGCCGCGGTGACGCCCACGGGCTGCTTGAGGACGAGGATGCGGTTGCTCGCGTTCTGGGAGGGGACGACCTGGCCGTAGATGCGCTCCGCCTCGCCCGCGAACCACTCGAAGAAGCTCGCGGCGTACTCGACCTCGCCCTTCGCCTCGGCCAGCGGCTTGCCCTGCTCGGCCGTCATCACGGAGCCGATCTCGTCGATCCGCTCGCGCATCAGGCCGGCGGCGCGCTGGAGGAGCCGTGCCCGCTCGCGCGCGGTCGTCGCGCGCCAGCCCGGCAGCGCGGCCGCGGCGGCGTCGATCGCCTTCGCGATGTCCTCGCGGGCGGCGTTCGGCATCGAGCCGACGACGTCGCCCGTTGCGGGATCGGTGACGTCGAGACGGTCGCCCGACGCCGCCTCGACCCACGCTCCGCCGATCAGGAGCCGCTCGTCGATTCCCGTGATCGTTGCCATCGTCCCTCCCGTCGCTCGCCGGTGTCTCGATCGCATCCTAGCCCCGGCCGGGCGCCGGAGCCTCCCGCAGCGGGGGAGGTGGCGGCGACCTGCCCGGGTAGGCACGCTTTGAGGGCGCACAGGATCCACGAGACGCAGCAAGGAGAGGGGACGCCAGCCGATGTCCGCCCGCAGCTTCCTGTTCACGTCCGAGTCGGTCACCGAGGGCCATCCGGACAAGATGGCCGACCAGATCTCCGACGCGGTCCTCGACGCCGTGCTCGCGGACGACCCGACCGGACGCGTCGCCTGCGAGACCCTGATCACGACCGGGCTCGTGGTCGTCGCGGGCGAGATCACGACGACGGCCCGCGTCGACGTCCCCACGCTCGTCCGCGGGACGATCGCCGAGATCGGCTACACCCGCGCCAAGTTCGGCTTCGACGCGGAGACCTGCGGCGTCATGGTCGCGCTCGACCCGCAGTCGCCCGACATCGCGCAGGGCGTCGACGAGTCGTTCGAGGTGCAGCACGGCGACACCGACCCGATCGACCAGATCGGCGCCGGCGACCAGGGGATGATGTTCGGCTACGCGACGAGCGAGACGCCGGAGCTGATGCCGCTGCCGATCCAGCTGGCTCACCGGCTGACGAAGCGGCTGTCGGAGGTGCGGAAGGCCGACGTCCTCCCCTACCTGCGGCCCGACGGCAAATCGCAGGTGACGGTGCGCTACGAGGTGGACGAGCACGGCCGGCAGCGCCCGGTCGAGATCGAGCGGGTCGTGATCTCGACCCAGCACCGTGACGGCCTCGACGCGGAGGCGATGCTGAAGCCCGACCTGATCGAGCATGTCGTCGAGCCGATCCTCCACGTCGACTACCCGGATCTCTTCGACCGGGCGCGGCTCGGTGCGAAGGACTTCCTCTACGTCAACCCGACCGGGAAGTTCGTGATCGGCGGGCCGATGGGCGATACGGGGCTGACCGGACGCAAGATCATCGTCGACACCTACGGCGGCGCTGCGCCGCACGGCGGTGGCGCGTTCTCCGGCAAGGATCCGACGAAGGTCGACCGCTCGGCCGCGTACGCGGCCCGCCACGTCGCGAAGAACGTCGTCGCCGCCGGGCTTGCCGGTCGCTGCCAGATCCAGGTCGCGTACGCGATCGCGGTCGCGCACCCGATGAGCGTCCTCGTCGACTGCTTCGGCACCGAGACGATCCCGCTGGCGCGGATTCACGAGCTCGTGCTCGAGCACTTCGACCTCCGTCCGGGAGCGATCATCCGCGATCTCGACCTCCAGCGGCCGATCTACCGTCGCACGGCGGCCTACGGGCACTTCGGCCGCGACGAGCACGGCTTCACGTGGGAGCGCACCGACAAGGCCGACGCCCTCCGCACGGCGGCCGGGCTCGCCACGCTCGCGCCGCCTACCATTCGTTGACGGTGGACGGAGCGGGCGCGCTTCCGACTACCGTCCCGAGACTTCCCGACCGAGATCCACACGCCGAGAGGCAGGAGAG
Source organism: Actinomycetota bacterium (assembly GCA_016870235.1). The sequence goes on from VGCB01000188.1 coordinate 3,952, forward strand.
AGATTCGATGACCGAGATCGCCGTTCGTGAGACCGCGGGGCTCCAGTACCGCGTCGCCGACCTGTCGCTTGCGGACTTCGGCCGCAAGGAGATCACGATGGCCGAGCACGAGATGCCCGGCCTGATGTCGCTGCGTCGCGAGTACGGGGCGCAGCAGCCGCTGCGCGGCGCGCGGATCACGGGGTCGCTGCACATGACGATCCAGACCGCCGTGCTGATCGAGACGCTCGTCGCGCTCGGAGCCGAGGTCCGCTGGGCCTCCTGCAACATCTTCTCGACGCAGGATCACGCGGCGGCGGCGGTCGTCGTCGGGCCGACGGGCACGGTCGACGCTCCCTCCGGGGTGCCGGTGTTCGCGTGGAAGGGCGAGACGCTCGAGGAGTACTGGTGGTGCACCGAGCAGGCCCTCGCGTGGCCCGACGGCGGCCTCAACATGCTGCTGGACGACGGCGGCGACGCGACGCTGCTCGTCCACAAGGGCGCGGAGTTCGAGAAGGCGGGCGCCGTGCCGGATCTGGCGAGCGCCGGCTCCGAGGAGTTCCGGATCGTGCTCGAGCTCCTGCAGCGGTCGCTCGAGGACGACCCGGAGCGCTGGACGCGGGTCGCCGCCGGGATCAAGGGCGTGACCGAGGAGACGACCACCGGCGTCCATCGGCTGTACGAGATGGCCGAGGCCGGCAAGCTGCTCTTCCCCGCGATCAACGTGAACGACGCGGTCACGAAGAGCAAGTTCGACAACCTCTACGGCTGCCGGCACTCGCTCGTCGACGGGATCAACCGCGCCGTCGACCTGATGCTCGCCGGGAAGCTCTGCGTCGTCTGCGGGTACGGCGACGTCGGCAAGGGCTCGGCCGAGTCCCTCCGCGCCCAGGGCGCGCGGGTCGTCGTCACCGAGATCGACCCGATCTGTGCGTTGCAGGCGCTGATGGAGGGCTACGACGTGCAGCGGCTCGACGACGTGATCGAGCAGGCCGACGTCGTGATCACGGCGACGGGGAACAAGGACATCGTCACGCTCGAGCACATGAAGCGGATGAAGCACCTCGCGGTGCTCGGAAACATCGGGCATTTCGACAACGAGATCGACATGGCCGGGCTCGCCGCCGCGCCCGGGATCGAGCGCGTGGTCGTGAAGCCGCAGGTCGACCAGTGGGTCTTCCCCGACGGGCGCGCGATCGTCGTCCTCTCGGAAGGGCGCCTGCTCAACCTCGGGAACGCGACCGGGCATCCGAGCTTCGTGATGTCGAACTCCTTCTCGAACCAGACGATCGCGCAGATCGAGCTCTACACGAACGCCGACGCCTACGAGCTCGGGGTGCACGTGCTGCCGAAGCACCTGGACGAGAAGGTCGCCCGCCTCCACGTCGAGGCGCTCGGCGCGAGGCTGACGGAGCTGCGCCCGGATCAGGCTGCGTACATCGGCGTCCCGGTCGAGGGGCCCTACAAGCCGGATCACTACCGGTACTGAGCCTTGATCCACCGATTGGCGTGATCGCGGGTCGCCTGCCAGGGTCGTCAGGACGTGCGCGGGACAGGTCGGGAAGGCTTCTGCCTTGTCGATCCTGTCCCGCGCGCGGAGTGCACCGCCTGGGTGCAACCCCTCCATGCCTTTCGGAGGGGCTGCACCCAGGCGGGAAGCGGCCTGGCGGGCCTGGCAGGATGCACCGCCCGCGCCAATCGGTGGATCCAGGCTGAGGCCGTCGCGTCCCGATCTCTCTCTGCCGGGTCGGGATGCTCGCACGGGGCGGCTTCGGTCGACCGGAGTCGCCCCTCGTGGGTTCGTGCTACGCATCTCGTGTCCAGTGGACGAGAACGATGATGTGCTCAGCGATGGTGCGCAAGTCGGCATCGTGGGCCTGTTTTTCCAGTGGTGATCGGGGAAAATCCGCCCGTGTCGGCTAGTGCCCCTTCAGCGAATGTGGTCGCGGTTTTGGGGCAGTGACCGGGTTGCTGATCTCGAATCGACTGGCAACCGTCTCAGGCTGGGGGTTGCCGGTGGTGTTCGTGCGATCGATT
>VGCB01000189.1 GCA_016870235.1 Actinomycetota bacterium
TACGACAACCGCTCGGTGGCGCCGGCCTACGTCGTCTCGAGCTCCTACAACAACTGGCGGCCCTGGCTGACCGCGCTGATCAAGGGCGTCGCCGCCGGCAAGTACACGACCTTCACCTATGACGGCACGTTCGGCAACGGCGGCATTGCGGCGACGCCGTTCGACGGCCCGAGCGCCAAGCTCGTGTCGCCCGCGCTCCGCAAGGAGTTCGCCGCGATGCTGAAGGAGCTCGGCTCCGCCGCGATCAAGCTGCCCGTCAGCAAGGCCCACCCGGGCTATCGCTAGCGAATCGACGGACGCGACCCCGGCGCCTGACGACCGTGTCGGGTGCCGGGGTCGCGACGGCGGCCTGACCCCATGACCCCGCTCGCCGCGCTCCGCGGAGCCTCGAAGCGCTTCGGGCCGCTCCTGGCCGTCGACGCGCTCGACCTGGAGGTGCACACCGGCGAGGTGCACGCGCTGATCGGCGGCAACGGCGCCGGCAAGACGACGGCGATGAAGCTGCTCGCCGGCCTCGAGCGGCCGGATGCAGGCGAGGTCGTCGTCGACGGGAACCCCGTCGCGTTCGGCAGCCGGCGCGACGCGATCCGGGCCGGAATCGGCTTCATCCAGCAGGAGTTCAGCCTCGTCGAGCGGCTCACCTGCGCCGAGAACCTCCTGCTCGGCCACCCCGAGCACGGCTTCCTGCTCGACCGGGGCGCCGCCGCCCGGGCGATCGCGAGCCTGAACGAGCGGTTTGGCACCGCGCTCGACCCGGACCGGCCGATCCGCTCGCTGTCGATGGGCGAGCGGCAGCAACTCGAGATCCTGATCGCGCTCTCCTGGGGCGGCCGGCTCGTGATCCTCGACGAGCCGACCTCGGCCACGGGCGAAGCCGGGCTCGCGTTCCTGCGCGAGGCGATGGGGATCCTGCGCGAGACCGGAGTCGGCGTCGTCTACATCAGCCACAAGCTGCCCGAGGTGCTGGAGCTCTCCGACCGCGTCACGGTCATGCGCCGCGGCGCCAAGGTCTGGGAGGGCGCGACCGCGACCGCTGATCCGGGCGAGCTCGCGCAGGCGATGGTCGGCGACGTCGCGCTCCTGACCGCGCGCGAGGGACGCAGGGAGCCCGGCGAGGTCGTCCTCTCGCTCGCCGGCGTCGAGCTGCCGTGGTCGGACGACGGCCGATCGCTGCACGCGATCGACCTCGAGGTTCGCCGCCACGAGATCCTCGGGATCGCCGGCGTCGTCGGCAACGGCCAGCGCGAGCTCGCCCGGCTCTGCGCCGGCCTCGTCGAGGCCACCGCGGGAACGGTCGTGCGGCCGGAGCACGTCGGCTACGTCGCCGAGGATCGCGGCCGCGACAGCCTCGCGCTCGAGCTGACGCCGTCCGACAACGCGATCGTCCACGTCCACCGCCGCCCGCCCGTCTCCCGGCGCGGGCTCGTCCGGCCGCGCGCCGTCCACGCGTACACGCTCCGGCTACTCGAGCGCTTCGCCGTCGACCCGACCGTGATCGACCGGGCGCCGTCCGCGAGGCGGCTGAGCGGCGGCAACCAGCAGCGCCTGGTGCTCGGCCGCGAGCTCGCGGAGTCGACCGACCTGCTCGTCCTCCACAACCCGACGCGCGGGCTCGATGTCGCTGCGACCGCGGAGCTCTTCCGCCAGCTCGACGAGTGGAGCGCCGCGGGCGGGGCGACCCTGCTCGTCTCCCCCGACCTGGACGAGCTGCTCGAGTGGTCCGACGCGATCCAGGTGCTCGTCGACGGCCGGCTGACGGCCCGCCTCCCGGCCGAGCGCGACGCGGTCGGGCGCATCGCCGAGCTGATGGCGGGCGTCGCGTGAGGGGCCGCGTATGAGAGCCGTGGCGATCAGCGCCGGCCGCCGCCTCCAGGGCTCGACGAGCGCGTCGCTCCTGCTCGCGACCGTCGCTGCCCTGGCCGTGGGCGCGCTCCTGATCGTGATCGTCGGCGTCGACCCGGTCGACGCGTACCGCTCCGTGTGGGAGGGGTCCGTCGGCTCGCTCGACGCGCTCGCGCAGACGTCCCTGCGGATGGCGCCGCTCCTGATCATGGCGGTCGGGCTGATCCCGGCGCTGCGCGCCGGCGTCTTCACGATCGGCAGCGAGGGCCAGTTCGGGATCGGCGCGCTGACTGCCGGGCTCGCGGTGCTCGGCGTCGCGCCGCACCTGCCGGCGTGGCTCGCGATCGTGACGGGAGCCCTCGCGGGCGCGGGCGGCGGCCTCGTGTGGGCGATCGGCCCCGCCCTGCTCCGCGCGTTCCTCGGGATCGACGAGATCCTGACGACCTTCGCCTTCAACTTCATGGCGACGTTCCTGCTGCTCTGGCTGCTCAACGGCCCCGCCCGGGGCAAGGACGCGTTCCTCGTCCAGACGAGCCCGACGCCGGAGGACACCTGGCTGCCGACCCTCGGCGACACGGTCGCGAACATCGGGCTCCTTCTCCTCCCCGCGCTCGTGCTCGCGATGGTCGCCTTCGGCCGGACGCCCGGCGGCTACCGCGTCCGGCTCTACGGCGCGCAGCCGTCGCTGGCCGCCGCCGCCGGTGCGCGGCACTGGCGGGTCGTCGTCCTCTCGATGCTCGTCGCGGGCGCGGCCGCCGGCATCGCCGGCTGGATCCAGATCGCGGGCGTCGACCGCGCGGTCTTCGGCTCGGTCTTCCGCGGCTACGGGTACCTCGCCCTCGCGCTCGTCGCGCTCGGTCGGGGGCAGGTAGCGCCGACCGTGCTCGGCGCGATCCTCTTCGCCGGCCTGCAGACCGGGAGCGAGGCGATGCAGCTCGGCGTCGGCATCTCCGCCGACTTCGTGTTCGTGATGCAGGGGCTCGTGCTCTACCTGATGGCGTTCCGCGGCGGCCGGGGGCGGGAGCTGTGAGCTGGCTCCTCGCCGATCTCGCCGCCGTCTTCACGGTGGGGACGCTCGCGAGCGGGGTGCGGCTCGCGGTGCCGACGGCGCTGGCCGCTATCGGCGAGGCGATCTCGCAGCGCGCCGGCGTGTTCAACCTCGGGATCGAGGGGATGATGATGGTCGGTGCCTTCACCGGCTTCGCGGTCGCGAGCGGATCGGGGAGCGAGGCGCTCGGGATGCTCGCAGGCGGGGCGGGCGGCGCCGCTCTCGCGATCCTGATGGCGGCCGGCTCGGTCTGGCGCGGGACGAACATCATCGTCACGGGGTTCGCGCTCGTCCTGCTCGGGCAGGGGCTCGCCAACCTCCTCTACGCGCAGAACCAGGAGTCGCTCAAGACGTTCGAGCCGCTCGGCGAAGTCGGCTTCGGGCCGCTCGCGGACATCCCGGTCGTCGGCCCGGTCCTCTTCGCGCAGAACGCCGTCTTCTACGCGGCGCTCGTGCTCGCCGTCGCCGTCGCGCTCCTGCTCGCGCGGACGCGATTCGGGCTCGAGGCCGACGCGTGCGGCGCCGACCCGGCGGCGGCGGTCGCGAAGGGCGTCGACGTGCGCAGGACGCGCACGCTGGCGGTGCTCGCGGCCGGCCTCTTCGCGGGCCTCGGCGGGGCCGCGATCACGGTCGGCTCGGTCGGCAACTACGGCAGCAACATCACCGCGGGCAAGGGGTTCGTGGCGCTCGCGCTCGTCGCGGTGGCACGGAACCGGATCGGCTGGGTGCTCGTCGCCGCGCTCCTCTTCGGCACGCTCGAGGCGTCACAGGCACGCCTGCAGGATGTCGACGGGATTCCCGTCGAGCTCCTGCCGGCGGTACCGTGGGTCGCCGTCGTGCTGGCGCTCCTCGGTCTGGCGATCGCCCACGTCGTCCGTTTGCGGAGAGCGGCGTGACGACCATCACCGTGCCGCCCGCGTCCGCGCGCGCCTTCACGGTCGACGAGGGCTGGGCGCTGAAGGTCACCGATCCCGAAGGGCAGCAGGTGGCGGACCTCTTCTGCGTCGCCCGCGCCGACCCCGCCGAGCGCTTCTCGCAATCCCGGACGCGCGTCTACCTCGAGCGCGTCCGGCTCGAGCCGGGCGATCTTCTCTGGTCGACGCGCGACCGGCCGCTCCTGCGCCTCGAGGAGGACACCTGCGGCGTCCACGACCTGCTCTTCTGCGGCTGCTCCCGCTTCGTCTACGAGCAGTTCCTCGACCGGCCGGGGAAGACGGGCTGTCTCGACCACCTCGCCGGCGTGCTCGCGGCCTACGGGGTCGCGCCCGACGCCGTCGAGGCGCCGCTCGACCTCTTCATGGCGACGGCGGTCGCGCCGGACGGGACGCTCGCGATCCACGAGAGCCCGTCGCGGCCCGGCGATCACGTCGTCCTGCGGGCCCTGACCGACCTCGTCGTCGCGGTCGCGGCCTGCGCCGACGACGTGACCCCCTGCAACGGCGGCCGCTGCGGCCCGCTCCACGTCGACCTGATCCCGCCCGCACCCGAGCCCGGAAAGGACTGACCGTGACCCTGCCGCCTGCCCTACCGAACGCCGCCGTGCTCGTGATCGACATGCACCGCGGCTCGATCGACCCGCCCGGCACCGTGTTCGTGCCCGCCGGCGCGGCGATCGTGCCCGCCCTCGCCGGCCTCCTCGAGAGCGCCCGCGCCGCCGGCGTGCCGGTGATCTACATCGTCCATCAGATCCGCCCCGACGGCTCCGACGCGCGGAGCCCGTTCTGGACGGAGGCGAGCGGCGTCGGCGATCTCTACCCGAACGTCCGCGAGCAGGTGATCGGCAGCGAGTGGACGGCGCTCGCGGCCGGCCTCGAGCCGCAGCCGGGCGACCACGTCCTGCCGAAGAAGCGCTACGGCGCCTTCTCCGGCAACGACCTCGCCTTCCTGCTCAAGAACCTCGGCGTCGAGACGCTGATCCTGACCGGGGTGGAGACGGAGATCTGCGTCACCGCCACGGCCTTCCACGCCTTCAACGAGGACTACCGCGTCGTCGTCGCGCGCGACGGCGTCGCCGCGCTCGAAGCCGACCTCGGCGAGGCGGTGCTCCGGATCGTCGAGCGCGAGGTGGGCTGGGTCGCGAGGTGCGAGGAGATCGGGGCCGCGCTGGAGTCCGCCAGGTGAGCGTCGAGCCGGTCGCCCCCTACATGGCCGTCGGCCTCTCCACGATCGTCCACGGGATCGGGTCGCGCAATGACATCGAGCGGAACCTGCGGACGATCGAGGACGGGATCCACGCCGCGGTCTCGATCGTCGGGATCAACATGCCGGTGAAGCTGATCGCGCTCGCCGAGGGGGCGCTGACGGGATTCACCGACGAGATCTTCGACATCCCGCACGTGACCGCCGCGCGCGAGCTCTTCATCGACGTGCCCGGGCCGGAGACCGATCGCCTCGCGGAGCTCGCGAGGCTGTACGGCACGTACATCGTCGTCCAGTGCAAGGCGCGCTGGCCCGAGGTGATCGAGGATCGGTTCTTCAACCTCCTGTTCGTGATCTCGCCGCAGGGCGAGATCGTTCACCGGGCCGCGAAGAACCATCTCTGGTGTCGCGAGCGCTCCTGCACGCCGCACGACGTCTACGACCGGTGGGTCGAGCTCTTCGGCGACGGCATCGACGCCTTCTACCCGGTGCTCCGCACGCCCGACATCGGCTCGATCGGCACGATCTGCTGCTCGGACGGCGAGTACCCCGAGGCCGTGCGGGCGCTCGCGTTCAACGGCGCCGAGGTCGTCTACCGTCCGAGCGAGGCGGTGCCGATGACGCAGGCCGGGCTCGATCCGGGCGGCACCTGGCTGATCCAGAACCGCGCACACGCGCACTTCAACAACGTCTACATGGTCTGTCCGAACGTGGGGCCGGTGTTCGTCCATCCCGGGATGGAGCATCCGTTCGACATCTCGAACGGACATGGCCACATCGTCGACTACATGGGCAACGTGCTCGGCCTCACGCGCTCGGGGGCGAATACGATCGTCTCCGGGATCGTCGACATCGAGGCGCTGCGCCAGTTCCGGGCGATGAACCTCAACTCGA
>VGCB01000190.1 GCA_016870235.1 Actinomycetota bacterium
CCAACTCGATCAACAACGCGATCGCCGTCTCACGATCGCCATCCAGAACAGCCTCAGCCTGCGCCCGATTCACACCCCAAGATTCGCCACCTCACCCCGGGACCCTGCACGCCACCTGAACACTTACATGTGCGACGCGCAAGCGCCGCGCAAGCCGTCTGTTAGAACAGTATGAAGAGAGAAGGAGCGTGAAGATGGATGCCGATGCCGTCCGGGGGAGGGCGCTGATCGAGGAGAGCCGCGAGGCCGTCCTCGTGGTCGACGAGGACGACCGCGTTCTCTCGGCGAGCCGGCGCGCGCGCCAGTCGATCCCCGACCTGCGCGAGGGCGAGACGGCGCCGGCGGGTCTCCTCTCGGGCAACACCGGGATCGTGCCGCTGGTCGTCCCGTTCGACGTCGCGGGCCGGCAGGAGCGGCTCGTGTACCTGAGCGCGGCCGGGGACATGGCGGCATACGAGGAGCTGCGCTCCGGGTTCACCGCAGCCGTGTCGCACGAGCTCCGCACGCCGCTCGCCCGCCTGCTCTCGCTGCTCGAGATGGCAGGCCTTCCCGGCGAGGACGTCCACGCGCTCGTCGACCGGGCCCGCGGCGAGGTCGAGCAGGTGCGCGAGCTGATCGACGACGTGCTCTTCCTCAGCGAGCTCGAGACCGGCGCGCGCGCGGTCTCGCTCGGCGCCACGCCCGTCCGCCCCGAGCTCGAGGCGGTCGCGCGCGAGCTCGCGGAGAAGGCGTCGCGGGCGGGTGTCCGCGTCCGGGTCGAGGGCGACCCCGCGATCGAGCTCGAGATCCGGCCGCGGATGCTGCGGGTGATCGCGACCAACCTCGTCGAGAACGCCGTCCGCTACGCGGGCCCGGGCGCGACGGTCACGGTCGCGATCGAGCGGGCCGGCGACTCCGTCGTCCTGCGCGGGACCGACGACGGCGTCGGCGTCGCCGAGGCGGAGCTGCCCCGGCTGTTCGAGCGCTTCTACCGCTCCGACCGCGCGCGCGCCTCGCGCGGCACGGGCCTCGGCCTCGCGATCGTCAAGCACATCGTCACGCAGGCCGGCGGCGCGGTCGACGCCAGCGGCGGCCGCGGCGCCGGCCTCGAGATCCGCTGCGTCTTCCCGGCCCGCACCTCGGTCATCCGCGAGCGGGTGTTCACCACCTGACTACCATCTCTTCACCAGCCGGTGTCCCCGGCGGCGGCCCATCCGCGACAGGATAGGAGCGGCTTGGCGAAGGTCCTGATCATCGAGGACGACGACGTCATCGCCCAGGGGATGGCGCGGCACCTCCAGGCCGCGGGCTTCGACGCGGTGGGGGTCGCGAACGGCGAGACCGGTCTCGCGCGCCTCCGCTACGAGCGTCCCGACGTGTGCGTGCTCGACCTGATGCTGCCCGGCGTCGACGGCTGGCAGGTGATCGAGCGCGCCCGCCACGAGGGCATCGGCACGCCGATCGTCGTCGTCTCCGCACGCGGCACCGAGCACGATCGGGTGCACGCGCTCGAGATCGGCGCCGACGACTACCTCGTGAAGCCGTTCTCGATGAAGGAGCTCGTCGCGCGCGTCGGCGTGGCCGCCCGTCGCGGCACCCGCGCGCAGGAGGCTCGCCGGGGCGAGCAGATCGAGATCGAGGAGCTTCGACTCGACCCGAAGAACGTCCAGGCCTACGTCGATGGGGTCAGCGCGGAGCTGACGCCGACGGAGTTCCGACTCCTCTACGCGCTCGCGCTCGACGCGGGACGGGTGCTGAGCCGCGACGAGCTCCTCCAGCGCGTCTGGGGCCGCCGCGCGACCCATCGCGACCGCACCGTCGACGTCTTCGTGCGGAAGCTCCGCGAGAAGGTCGACGCGCGCACCTCCCGCCACACCTTCCTCCAGACCCGGTACGGCGTCGGCTACAAGCTCGAGCCCGAGCCGAAGTAGCAGCATCCGCCCAGACTCCGGTCGGACGCGCACGACTCGAACGCAGGAGGGGTTCCCAAGGGGAACCCCGTTCCCCTGGCTTCAGGATCCGGGTGTGCGCACGTCTGCTGGGCGAGGGACCGAGGTAGCAGACGCGCGCACACCCGGCAAACAAACACAGCTGGGCCGTGTTCTCGCGCGTCTGGTACGTCGGTCCCTCACCCCACCAGACGCGCGAGAACACGGCCAGGCATGCAATCAGAATCAGCCCGTCACCGCAACGGTCGTTGGTTCCAGCAGGGGCTCGTGCGCTGGAGCTGCAGGTTGACGAGCACGTCCTTGAACAGCGGGTTGACGAGGCGGTTGCCCGGTGCGGCGAACCCAAAGCCGCCGACGACGCCACGCCCGGGGACCCAGATGCAGTTCTTGCCGAGCACGTTGCGGCGGCCCACGGGCTTGCCGCTCGGGTTCCCTCCGTGGAGGGCCCACTCGGCCACGTAGGTGATGATGTTGTCGACGACCCGGTTGCCGTTCGACGTGAACCGCTCGTCGCCGGCGATGTAGACGCCGTTTCGCGTCACGTGGATGAGGTTCCTCGAGACGCGGGCGCCCTGCGCGTTGGGAGCGAGCGCGATTCCGTCGCCCGGCGTGCCCCAGATCGTGTTGTTGACGATCCTGGCGCCGCCGGCCGTGCCGATCCGGATGCCGGGCGCGTAGATGAAGACGTTCTTCTTGATCACGCCGCACGCGTGGATGAGGTTGCCGTCGACGACGGCGCGGTTGCCGTGCTCGACGAAGATGCACGCGCGGCTCGTGTCGGTGGCGCCGCCGCCCGAGACCTCGCCGCCGACGAATCGGTTGCGGAAGCCGCCGAGGAGGACGACGGCGCCGCGGGAGTTCCACGGCTCCGCGCCGGTGACGCGGACCGAGATCCGACGGAGGACGACGTCGCGCGAGGACTGCAGGTACTCGACGCCGTTGGCGATCACCGCCTTCGGCTCGGACGGCGTCATCAGGGTGACGGGCTTGCGCGGCGTGCCCCGGTTGCCGATGACGACGTGCTCGTCGAAGACGGCGCCGGGCTCGAGGCAGCCGGTGAGACCCGGCCCCAGGGCCTGGAGGAGCCGGCCGATCGACTTGAACGGCCGTTCCCGGGTTCCGGGCCAGCTGTCGGCGCCGGCGGGCGAGGCCCAGGCGGAGCAGGCGGGTCGAGCCGCCTGCGGTGCTCCGGCTGCTGCCTGGACGATGACCAGGGGGACTGTCAGCCAGAGGAACAACGAGAGAGCCACTCAGGTACGCATGCCCGGGAGGCTAGGCGGACGATGCTAGGAAACGGCGACCTCGTTGCAAGGGTTCTGTTGGCACGGGTCAACGCCGATCGCGGTGCCTCTGTCGCTCCCGCCGCTCCGCAAGGCGATCGAGGGCGCGCTCGGTGACCGTGGGCGCCCGCGGGTCGAGGCTGCGGGCGATCGCCGCCCGATACGGCCTCGCCACTCGACGGGAGTACGCGGCGAAGCCCTCGTCCCGAACGGGGGCGAGGTCCTCGCGGTAGGGGTCGAGCACGTGCCTGCGGCCAACGTGCCGCGCGGCGCCGAGGAAGGCGAGGCCGACGCCCGCGGAGGTCTCGAGCAGGCTCCCGCCCTCACGCGCCGCGGTGTCGCGGAGGCCTCGGTAGGCAGCCTCGAGCTCGGCCGGCGAGGGCAGGTCGGTGGCGTCGTCGCGGATCTCCCGCAGCGTCCGGCGGAGCTCCGCGAGCTCGAGCGGGGGGATGTCGATCAGCCGGGCGGTGCCGCCCGCGGTCTCTTCGAGCGCCTCGAGCAGCGCGTCGACCGAGCCGAGCTCCGCGCTCTCGACGAGCACCCCTTCGCGCTTCAGCTCCGCGACGAGCGCGTCGAGGTAGGTGCGGGTGCCGCGCGTCGCATCGGCGGCGGCCGCGAGCAGCCAGAGCGGAGAGAAGCCGAAGGCGACGAACGACCCGAGCTCGACGGCGTTGCCGACGGCCTTGCGGCCGGCGAGCCGCCCGACGCCCGGCTCGACCTCGTCGCCACTGCCTGCCCGCTCGACCCCGCCGACGAGCTCGATCGTGATCCGGAGTAGGTTCCTGGCGGTCGCCTCGTAGAACCGCGACCGGCGGACGACGCGCGGCAGGACGAGACCGGCGGTCTCGTGCACGGCGCCGCCGACAAGCGCCGCCGTGGCGCGCACGAGACGTTCCGGTACGGATGCCGCCAGCCTCGCGATCCGACCCACGCGCACATGATCGCCCACGGCGCGCAGGCGTCGCCGCGTGCCCGTCTCCACCGACCGCGACACCGGACCGCCCGCACGTGTACTTTTAACTTCGTTAAATGCTTACCGACGTCCACTTCGATGCGCTTGCGATCGCGAACGACCTGCGTCCCGTCCTCGTGCGCCTGGGCCGGGGGCTGCGGAAGGAAGCGGAGCAGCTCGGCGTCACCTCGCGCCAGGCGGCGCTGCTCGCGCTCGTCGACGTCTCGCCGGGCATCACCGCGAGCGAGCTCTCGGCCGCGGAGGGCGTGAGCGCACCCGCGATGACGAAGCAGGTCGACCGGCTCGAGGCGGCCGGCTACGTCGAGCGGATCCGCTCGGTCGACGACCGGCGGCGCGTCGGGCTCGCGCTGACCGCGGAGGGCGACGCGCTCCTGCGGCGGATCAAGGCGCGGCGCACCGCGTGGCTGGCCGATCGGCTCGATCGGCTCGAGCCGGAGGAGCTGCGCGCGATCGACGGCGTCCTCCCGCTGCTGCGCCGCCTGACCGAGGCGTAGGGCCCCGGTGTCGGTCGTCGACGTCGCGCTTCGCGCGCAGGCGTTTGCGCACCGAGCGCAGGCGCGCGCTCTTCGCGGACAGGCGTTCGAGAGCCTGCGTCGCCATCGCAACTACCGGCTCTACTTCGCCGGGCAGATCGTCTCGCTTGCGGGAACGTGGATGCAGAACGTCGCCCTCACATGGCTCGTCCTCGAGGTGTCGCGCTCGCCGCTCGCGGTCGGCGCACTCGTGTTCTGGCGGTTCGTCCCGTACACCGTGCTCGGGCTCGGGGCAGGGGTGATCGCCGATCGGTTCGACTGCCGTCGGGTGCTGATGATCTCGCAGGCAGGTGCGATGGTGCTGTCCGTCGGGCTCGCGCTCGCGGCGTTCACGGGTGAGGCCACGCTCGTCCTCGTGTACGCGATCGCGGCGCTCGGCGGCCTCATGCTCGTGCTCGAGGCGCCGTGCCGGAACGCGCTCACGTTCGAGATGGTCGGCCCGCGCGGGCTGCCGAACGCGGTCGCGCTCAACTCGGCGCTGCTGAACGCGTCGCGTGTCGTCGGGCCGGCGATCGCGGGCATCGTGATCGGGGTCGCCGGCGTCGGCGTCTGCTTCCTTGTCAACGCGGCGAGCTTCCTCGCCGTCCTCGCGGCGCTGGCGGCGATGCGACAGGCCGAGCTCCATCCGGTTGCGAAGGACCGCCACGCCCGTCTGCTGGCCGGGACGTGGGAGGGCTCCCGCTTCGCCTTCGCCTCGCCCGAGCTGCGACGCGTGCTCGGGATCGTGGCAGTGGTCGCGCTCTTCGGGCTCAACTTCAACACGCTCGTCCCGCTCCTCGCCTCCGACCGGCTCCACGTCGGCGCCGAGGCGTTCGGGCTCCTCTCCGCCGCCTTCGGTCTCGGCGCGTGCGCGGGGGCGATCGCGTCGGCGTCGTCGGGCAACGCGACCTGGTCGCGCTTCGCCGGCGGCTCGCTCGCCTTCAGCGCGGCCGTGGCGGCCCTCGCCTGGGTGGGGAGCGCGGCCGTGGCCGCAGCGCTCCTCCTCGTCGCCGGCGCGGGCTTCACGCTCCTGACCGCGAACGGAAACGCCCTCCTCCAGCTCGGCGCTCCCGACCGCCTTCGCGGGCGGATCGTCTCGCTCTACCTGTTCGCCTTCATAGGCCTGACGCCGCTCGGCGGGCTCATCTCCGGCTGGCTCGTCGACACGGGCGGCGCCCCGCTCGCGTTCTCGGTCGCCGGCGGCGCCGGCCTGCTCGCGGTCGTCGCCG
>VGCB01000191.1 GCA_016870235.1 Actinomycetota bacterium
CGTTCGGCGTTCTCGTACACCCACCCGACCTCGCACGAGAGGTGGCACGCGACCGCGTGGGCATCAACGAGCGCTGCCGGCGCCGGTGTACGGAGCCGCTCCGCGATCAGGTCGGCCAAGAGCTCGGGACGCGGCCAACAAGACCACCCCAGAAAGCTCTACACTCCCCCCACCAAGCCGACACCCACCTGGGGAATTTCGACGACCAGGTCTGAGGAGTTTCGGATGATCGCCCTCAACGCTGTCCCGAAGGGGGACACGCTCGGTCTGGCCGTGCGCTGCCCGTACCTAAGCGGCGACCTGAGCCCCGACACGCTCCAGGGCAAGGGGGCTGGGTTCAGACGAATGGGCCCACATACGCGGTGCCCCAAGCATGACGAGCGCCTGGCGGTGCCGATGCCCTATTCAAGCCGTTTCTGCGATCCCTCTTGCTCCCCGAAGGACTGGGCGCACCGGTGAGGGTGTCCGCAGGAACGTTGTCGGGGGGACGGGTGATTGTGGGCACACCGGGGGTCGTGCACGTCGGGCCGTACCCACGTGGGCCAATCCTGGGCCAATCTGATCGGAGATGGTCGCGTCTGAGCTGTACGAGCGTTCTGCTCCGGTGACACGAAACCCCGCTTTTGCGGGGCTTTCGTGAAGCGGGCGAAGGGGCTCGAACCCTCGACACCTGGCTTGGGAAGCCAGTGCTCTACCAACTGAGCTACGCCCGCACGGGCTTTTGATTCTACGCGATGGTGACAGATCCCTCATGCTCGCGCCGTACCCTTTCGGGGCATGCGCGTCGCGCTCGTGCTGGGGGTCGTCTGCCTGCTCGTCGGTGCGGGGGCGGTGGCGCCCGGTCGCGCGCAGGTCGACGTCTCCGTGTTCTCCGGGCTCGGGACGTGGATCGACGTGTACGACGGCGGCCTCCTCCGCGAGCCCGAGGCACTCGCCGATCGCATCGCGGCGCGGGGCGTGCGGACGGTGTACGTCGAGACGGCGAACTACGACTCGGCGGTCGACGTCGTCAACGCGGAGCCGATCGGCAGGCTCGTCGACCGGCTGCAGGCGCTCGGGGTCAGGGCGGTCGGGTGGTACCTGCCGGGCTTCCTGCGGCCGAGCAGAGACCTGCGCCGCGCGCTCGCGATGCTCGCGTATCGGACGCCTGCGGGCGCGAGGCTCGACGCGGTCGCGCTCGACATCGAGGCGCTCGCCAACAAGGACGTGGCGCTCCGCAACCGGCGTCTGCTCGCGCTCCTCGACGCTGTGCGGGCCGCTGCGGACGGGACTCCGGTCGCGGCGATCACGTATCCGCCGCGAACGCTCGGGGGGCACCAGGGCGGGTGGCCCGGCTTTCCCTGGGCGGCGGTCGCCGCGCGTGTCGACGCGTGGATCCCGATGGCCTATTCGGGCGGCACGTTCAGAGGCTACGACGCCACGTACGGGTACGTGGCGCGCTCGCTGCGGTTCCTGCGCCGGGCGATCGGGCCCGACCTGCCGGTGCACGCCGCCGGGGGCGTGGCGAACCGCATGAGCACGGCGGAGCTCAAGGCCTTCGCCGACGCGGTGGCGGAAAAGGGCTTTGTCACGGGCTGGAGCCTGTACGACCTCGCGACCACGGCCGCCGGGGGCTGGAAGGCACTCGAGGCGCTGGCGGCGCCACCGCCGTAGATCAGGCGGCGGCGAAGGCCTCGCGGAGGCGCTCTCGCGTCACCAGCAGGTGCTCGGGCATCACCTTCACCTCCGCGAGCACCGGCATGAAGTTGACGTCGCCCGACCAGCGGGGCACGACGTGCTGGTGGAGATGCCCGGAGATGGAGCCGCCGGCGACCGAGCCGAGGTTCCAGCCGACGTTGAAGGCGTGCGGCTCGTAGAGCGCTCGGAGGGCCGCGATCGAGCGCGTCGTCAGCCGGTGCAGCTCGAGCGCCTCCGCGTCGTCGAGCTCGCCGAGCTCCGCCACGTGGCGCACGGGGCTCACCATCACGTGACCGGGCGCGTACGGAAAGCGGTTGAGGATCACGGTGCAACGGGCGCCGCAGTGGATCAGGAGCGAGTCGTCCCCGAGGGCCGCCTCGGCCTCGAGGCAGAAGACGCAGCCGTCACGCTCGACTGCCGGCCGCTCGATGTACGCGAGGCGCCACGGCGCCCAGAGCGGCCTGGTCATGCGGACAGTGTCGCAGCCGCATCAGCCCTCCGCCGGCAGGCCTGGCCACCGCGCCGGGGGAGCGACGCCACGACGCCGTCTCCCGAGGCAGACTGCCGGCTCAGGCCGGCCCGGTCTGCGATCCGATCCCGGTGTTGAGGCGAGCATGGGGGCACGCGGCCCACATTCCCGCCCGCTGCTCGCGCGCCTCCTCGACGGCGAGCAGCAGGTCCTCCGCGTGGCGTCCCCGCTCGCCGCGGAAGAAGTACGGCACGGCCGCCCCGCGGGCCACGAGCTCTCCGTTCACGTTGCGGCCGCCCGCCTCGACGTAGCGGAGGAGGCGCCCGTGTCGATCTCGATCGTCAAGCTTCGGGTCGCGCTGCAACGTCACCGCCGTGCCGGGCGGCGTCAGCCTCGCGGCCTCGGTCCGGGCCCGGCGCCCGTAGCACTCGTCGTAGAGCTCCGGCGCGTCGATCTGGACGAGCCGCACCTTGCGCCCGTCGCGCAACGTGATCGTGTCGCCGTCGTTGACGGTCGCGACGACGCCGCTCTCAGCCCGGCTGGCGGACGTGCCGGCGGGCTCCCCGGCAGCCGTCTCGACGGCGGGCTCCGGCTCCTCGGCCGAGGGCGTGTCGCCGGTACACCCGGCGACGGCGAGCGCGGCCCCGCACAGGAGCGGGAGCGCGATCGCCCGGATCACGACGTCGCAACCCAGACCAGTCGGATCGCTGCGACACGGACGTCCGTTGCCTCGAGCCGGATCGAGACGGTGTCGACCTCGGCGGCCACGTCCTTCCAGCGCTCGTCGATCTCGGCGACCTCGTCCAGGATCTCCTGCTCGATCGCCTCGAGGTCGGCCTGCGTGTCGGCGAGCTTCTCACCGGTCGCGATCGGCTCGAGCGACCTGACCACGCACGGCGTGATCGTCGGCATGACCGGCTCGGGCAAGACCGGTCTCGGCGTGGTGCTGCCGGCGAAGCTGGCGAAGCGCGATCCGCGAGACGATCTCGGGATCTCGAAGGAGAACGGCGAGCAGCGGCTCGAGAAGGTCCGCGACCGGGTCGGGAAGCTGCAGGAGCGGCTCTTCGCGGAGGGGAGGCGGAGCGCCCTCCTCGTCCTCCAGGGGCTCGACGCGTCCGGGAAGGATGGCGTCGTCCGCTCGGTCTTCGACGAGGTGAACCCGCAGGGCTGCTCGGTCGTCTCGTTCCGCGCCCCGACGTCGACCGAGCTCGCGCACGACTACCTGTGGCGGGTGCACGCCGCCCTCCCGCCCCGCGGCACCATCGGGATCTTCCACCGCTCGCACTACGAGGACGTCGTCGCCGTTCGGATGCTCGACCTGGCGCCGAAGGAGGTCTGGAGCCGGCGGCCCGGCCACATCCGCGCGTTCGAGCAGATGCTCGTGGACGAGGGGACGGCGATCGTGAAGGTGTTCCTCCACGTCTCCAAGGACGAGCAGCGGGAGCGGTTCCAGGAGCGGATCGACGACCCCGAGAAGCGCTGGAAGTTCAAGCGCGCCGACCTCGAGGTGCGCAGGCGCTTCGACGACTACGTCGCCGCGTGGGACGAGGTGATCGGCGAGACGTCGACGGAGTGGGCGCCCTGGCACGTCGTTCCGGCCGACCGGAACTGGCTGAAGGCGCTCGTCGTCGGCGAGCTCCTGGTCGAGGCGCTCGAGGCGCTCGACCCGCAGTTCCCGGAGCCGGAGGACGGGCTCGAGGGGCTCGTCGTCGAGTAGGCGCCCGCGGAGGGAGAAGCGGCCGGAGCCCGCGTCGCCGCAGGCTCCGGCGCGAAAGGCCTACGCCAGGATCGGGAGGACGAGGTGGGGAGGGCAGCCGCGCTGGAGGAGGCTGACCGCGTCCTCGACGGGGATGTTCACGTGGCTCGCGATCACGAGGGCGTTGCCGAGCGGGCAGCCCCACTGGGAGAGCGTGTCGAACCGGGCGCGGAGGAGAGCCTCTGCCTCCGACGCCTCGAGCATCTCGAACTGTGCCGCAGTCATGCGTTCCGTCGTCTCTTTCTGTCCGTTTGCCGCAAGTTGAAACCGACCACGCGGATCATGGCCCCCACCGGGGGTGTCCGCCTCACCTGCCTTGGGGAAATCCCGTTCCCTCGTTCGAGGGTTCACGGGGCCACCGCCGCGCGCCGGGGTGGCAGTGCCGCTCACCTGCGCGGAGCGAGGGGAGCTCGCCCGCCGAGGCGGGTGCGAGAAGGCCGGGCCACGGGGACCCGGCCCCCCGCGAGACGGCCACCGTCCGGCGTCGCGCCGAGCGAACGCGTAGGGGGCCGATCGTGAGGCACGAGGGGGAGGTCTCGGGCCTTAGAGGAGGATCCGGAGCGCGGTCTCGCCGTCGCACCCGCGCTCGATCAGCTGCACGGCCTCGTGCAGTCCGACCTCGACGTGGGCTGCGATCACGGCGGACTGCTCCATGTCATAGCCGGCGCGAACGAGAACCTCGAAGCGCCACCGGAGCACCTCCGTCGCCTCGTCCTCTTCCAGCAACTCGAACTGTGCCGCAGTCATGTGTGTCTGATACCTCTCGGTGAGAAACTCGCCTTGCGTGGGCTATTCGTCGGTCATCCGCCGTCGCCTCGTCTCCCCCGAAAGGGGGCATCGGCATCCGCGACGCCGACGAACTGGACGAACGAGGGGTCGATTGCGGCCGCTCCCGGACCACGGGACTGGACTTCAGGCCAGAAGGGTCGTCACCCGCGCGTCACGCTCAAGGGGAGTCCGAGACGACCGTCCGACCTTGCCACCGAGGCCCCTCGGTGCGCTCGTGTCAGCCCTGCGCAGCAGACACGAGCGTGACTCGAGCAGCGGCTCCTATCCGGGAGGGGGATTCGAAAAAGGGGGGAACCATGGGTTCCACCCTTTGGGCAAGCACTACAGCCAGCGCTTCCAGCGGAAGAACGCGACCATCCCGAGCAGCGTCGCGATCAGCGCCGCCACGATCGCCCAGAAGGCCGTGTGGCTCCCCTCACCGGGGAAGAGGACGTTCATCCCGAAGATGCTCGTGATCAGCGTCAGCGGCAGCATCGTGACGCTGATGATCGTGAGCAGCCGCAGCACGTCGTTCTGGCGATGCGAGATCACCGACTCGTTTGTCGACTCGAGCGCGTCGACGACCTCCTTGTAGTTGTCGAGCTGATCCCAGATCCGCTCGGCCGCGTCGACGATGTCGTCGAAGTAGAGCTCGAGCTCCTCCGGCAGGAACTTGTCGATCCGGCGCTCCAGCACACGGAGGGCCGACCGCTCCGGCTTGATCACCTTGCGGTACGAGATGATCTCCTGCTTCACGTTCGAGATGTCGCGCACGACGTCCTCGGCGTGGCCCTCGAACATCTCGTCCTCGACCGTGTCGAGCTTGTGCCCGATCTTGTCGAGGATCGGGAAGCAGTAGTCGAACAGATCGTCGAGGACCTCGTAGAGGAGCCGACCGGTGCCCTTCGCGAAGAGCTGGTCGCGGAACGCCTCGTCGGCTTCGCAGCGGCCGAAGAGCCGTGTCACCGGCAGGAGCTCGCGATTCGGGATCGTGACCAGGTAGTCGTGCCCGACGAAGAAGTCGAGCTCGGTCGCGTTCAGCCGCTGGATGCGCTTGTCGTACGAGGGGAAGTGGAGGACGCCGAACAGGTAGCCGGCGTCCTCGTAGTCGTCGATCTTCGGGCGCTGGCGCTTGGAGACGATGTCCTCGACATCGAGCGGGTGCCAGCCGAAGCGGTCCGCGAGCTGCTGCGCCGTGTCGAGGTCGGGCGCGACGACGTTGACCCAGGTGAGGCCGCTACCGCTGA
>VGCB01000192.1 GCA_016870235.1 Actinomycetota bacterium
ACTAAGACAACGCAGCTCGGTAGCGCAACACCACAGCCGGCCAGGCCAACAAACCCCACCCCGAAAAACCACGAGAGACGACGCCACCACGCCGCAACCACCCCAAGCGCCGCCACACCGCACCATCGGCACCTGACCAGACGACCACACACACCCCCCCGCGACCCGCCCACCACCACCAGCAACCACAAGCGGTGGATTCAGGTTCAGCCAGACGCGAACGACGGACGCTGTGGACCGGCACGGCAGCAGGACATCTGAAGCCCCCGACCGCGTGCAGTCGCACTGAGGGGGTGAGGGGGACCGTCCCCCTGCTTCAGGATTCGGGGGCGCGCGCGTCTGCTACCTCGCGTCCCTCACCCAGCAGACGCGCGCACACCCGGCAAGCAAACAACAGGGGGTCAGGGGGACTGTCCCCCTGCTTCAGGATCCGCAGGCTCGCGCGTCTGGTACCTGGGTCCTGCGCCCACCAGACGCGCGAGCCTGCGGCATCAAGCTCACCCGCGGAACTGGACGGCGGCCCAGGATGGGGTCGGCGCGAGCTCGAGGAGGGCGCGGCCGCCCTGCGCGTCGGCGTAGGCGAAGTCGGCCGACTCGTCGTCCCAGCTCACCTCGAGGAGGCCGGCCTTGACGCGGTGGTCGAGGTACGCGCCCCGGAACACGAGCTTGCGCAGCCAGTAGACGAGCGACTCCCCGCCGAGCACGGCGACGCTCTCCCAGTGCCGCACCAGGTACGCGCCGAGACCGCTTCGGGGCTCCGCGATCCGGCCCTGCCATGCGAGCTCGACGAGATCGGCGGTCTCGCCGTCGTCGAGGCCGTTCGACTGCACGAGCCCGAGCCGGACGGCAGCAGCAACCACGCGCTCCTCGAAGTCGCGGGCGCTGAAGCGGTACGCGTAGCGCATGAACTCGACGACGTAGTCGTCGCCCGAGGCGTAGTTCTCCTCCACCGAGGACACGTCTCAAGGGTAGCCTGGCACCTGTGACCGGTGAACGCAGGCTGATGGCCGCGATGGCGGCGGTCGTCGTCGTGATCTGGCTCGTCGGGGCGGCGATCACGAAGTACGACCTGACGGAGATGGCCATCCTGGCCCCGATCGCCGTCGTCGTCGTCGGGTTGACCATCGGGCTCGGAATGCTGTGGGTCAAGATCGTCCTCCAGCTCTTCCGCGACCGGAACCGCTGACGCGTCGTGTCCTGATTCGCGGCTGCACGCGGGCGAGAACGGGGGATGGGCACCCGGAGGGCGAATGCGTACCATTGCCGCGTGGCCTCGCACGCGGCAACCTCCGCCGAGCCGGCCTCGCGCGGCCGGGTCGACGAGGCGACCATGCGTGCGGCCGGCGCGGGCTTCGCCGCCGTCTTCGAGCAGTCGCACGTCCCGATGAACGTCCTCTCGCTCGACGGCCGGTTCCTCGCCGTCAACGAGGCCTACGCGCGACTCGTCGGCGTGCCCGCCTCGGATCTCGTCGAGTCCAACCCGACGATCACGCACCCCGACGATCGCGAGAAGCGGTTCGGGAGCGACGCCCGGCTCGTCGCCGAGGCGGTCGGGACTGGGAGCTACCGCCACGAGCGGCGCCTCGTCAGGGAGAGTGGATCCGAGATCTGGGTCGACAGCTCCGTCACGCTCATCCGCGACGCCGCCGGGCAGCCGATCGCGCTCTTGGAGACACTCGTCGACATCACGGCCACGAAGGTCGCGGAGACGGAGCTCCAGGCCGCGGCCGAGCGACTCGCGCTCCTGCGCGACATCGATCTCGCCGTACTCGAAGCACGCTCGGCGGGCGAGGCCGCGAGCGAGACGATCCGTCGGGTGCGGCCGCTCCTGCGGGCGAGCCTCGCGGCCGTCGCCGTCTTCGACGCCGCACAGGAGTCGGCGACCGTTCTCGCGGTCGACGCAGACCGTGAGACCGGCGTTCACCCCGGCGCCGCCTTCCCGGTCGCGTTCATCGACGAGCTTCGGGCGGGCGAGATCCTGATCGCGCGCGATCTCCACCTCCAGCAGGAGCTGACACCGGTCTTCGCCGCTGCGGTCGCTGCCGGCGCCGGGACGTTCGCGCAAGTCCCGCTTCTCTCCCGCGGCGAGCTCGTAGGCACGCTGGCCGTCGTCCTCGAGCCCGGCCTGCCGTTTGGCGACGGCGAGATCGAGGTCACACGCGAGGTCGGCCGCTCGATCGCCGTGGCGCTCCAGGACGAAGCGCAGAAGGACGCCCTGCCGGCATCGCACGAGCTCCTCGAGACCCTCGTCTCGATCGACCGCGCGATCCACTCCGCCGACTCCGTGGAAGAGGTGCTGTCGGTCGCCCTGCAACGGCTCCGTCACCTCCTTCCCTGTGTCGCAGTGGCGGCGACGTCGATCGACGTCGAGCGGCGCGAGGTGACGCTTCTCGCCGTCGACAGCGATCTCGACGTCGCCGTCCCGATCGGCGCCACGTGGCCGATCACCGTGCCCGTCGACGAGCTCCTCGAGGGAAAGACGCGGCTCATCCCCGACCTCGATCTCCTCGACCAGCCGTCGGACTCGCTCATCGCGCTGGCGAAGGCGGCCGGGGCGCGGTCGATCACGACCGTCCCGCTCGTCGCGCGCGACGCGTGGATCGGCGGGCTCAGCATCGCGAGCCCGAATCCGGGCGGACATTCCGCGGCGCACGTCCGCCTCGCCGAGGAGGTCGCCGCCTCGCTCGCCGTCGCCCTGTACGACGCGATGCGTCAGAGCAAGGTGCAGGCGTCCTACACGCTCCTCGAGACCGTCGTCGGGATCGAGCGGGCGATCCTCGAGGCACGATCGGTCGAGGAGCTGCTCGCCGCAACCCTGAGCAAGCTGCGCAAGCTCGTCCCGTGCATGGCGATGGTCGCCTCGTCGGTCGACGCCGAGAGGCGCACGGCCACCATCCTCGCGATTGACGCGGACGTCGACAGCGGCCTCCGGCCGGGAGACTCAATTCGGATCGTGAACCCGGTCGACGACCTCCTCGCGGGGCACACGCGGACGGTTCCCGACCTCGAGACCGTGGTGCCCTACGACACCCCGACCTACCGCGCCGCCCGCGCGTTCGGCGGGCGCAGCCTCGCGGCGATCCCGCTGATCGCACGGGGAACGTGGATCGGCATGCTGAACCTCGCCTCCGCCACCACCGACGGCATCTCGGACGAGAGCATCCGGCTGATCGAGGAGATCTCTCCGACGCTCGCGGTCGCGCTCCAGGACGTGGCGCAGAACGACGCGATCGAGGCCTCGAAGGAGCTGCTCGAGACGGTCGTCGAGGTCGATCGCGCCATCCTCGAGGCGCGGTCGGTCGAGCCGCTCCTCGTCGCCACGATGCGGCGCCTCCGTCGCCTCGTGCCGTGCATCGCGATCGCCGCCTCCTCGATCGACCTCGAGCGCTCGGAGACGACGCTGCTCGCGGTCGAGGCGGACGTCGCTCTGCCGATGCTCCCCGGCATGCGCCTCGAGCTCGTCGGCCCCGTCGACGACTTCGCCGCCGGTCGATCCCGGATCGTCCGCGACCTCCACGATGTCGACACGTCGGACATCCCGGCGTACGCGCTCGCCAGGACCCTCGGCGGCAGGTCGCTGGCGATCATCCCGATGATCTGTCGTGGCGCGTGGATCGGCACGCTCAGCGCGATCCGGGTCGAGCCCGACGGGTTCTCGGCGAGCGACATCCGGCTGATGGAGGAGATCGCGTCCTCCCTCGCCGTTGCGCTCGAGAGCGCTCGGATGACCGACGAGCTCGAACGCTCCGCGGAGCTCCTCGCCCATCGTGTCGAGGAGCGGACAGGGCAGCTGCGGGCCGTGCTGGATGCGACGCCCGACGCGATCTGGGCGTTCGACGCGACCGGGCACACCGTCGTGTCGAACACTCCCAGTGCCCGGATGCTGCGCGACGTCCTCGGCCTCGGCGCCGACGCCTCGCTCGAGGCGATCCTGGGCCGGCTGGCTGCGGTCACGACCGAGCCCGAGCTCTGGTCGCAGCGGGCCGACGCCGTGCTCGCGGACGCGCAGGTCGAGTTCGCCGATGACGTCGAGATCCAGGGCGGGGGAGGGGAGTTCGCGCTCTACACCGGACCGGTCGAGACCGGCGGCCGGCTCGTCGTCCTGCGCGACATCACCTCGGAGCGGCAGGCCGAGCGGACGAAGGAGGAGCTGATGGCGACCGTCTCGCACGAGATCAGGACGCCGCTGACAGGGCTCGCGAACGCGGTCGAGATCCTCGTCGGCCGCGATCTCCCTCCCGAGCGCCGCGACCGCTACATGACGCTGCTCCGGACCGAGACCGACCGACTGAAGGAGCTGCTCGGCGAGTTCCTCGACCTGCAGTCGATGGATCGCGGGCGTCTCGAGCTCGACCCGGAGCCGTTCGACCTCGCGGCGCTCGTTCGCGACGTCGCCGCGCTGTACATCGAGACAGAGCCCCGGCACGCGATCACCACACGGGACGCCGACGAGCCGCTCGTCGCGCACGCCGACCGCGACCGGATCGCGCAGGTGCTCGGGAACTTCGCCTCGAACGCCGTGAAGTACTCGCCCGACGGAGGTCGCGTGGAGATAGCGATCGAGCGCCGGCCGGCGATGGCGCGCGTGACGGTGACGGATCACGGCCTCGGGATCCCGGCCGCCGAGCACGGGCTCATCTTCACGCGGTTCTTCCGCGGGCGCGCCGTCGTCGACCGCAGCATCGGCGGCACCGGCCTCGGGCTTGCGCTCGCCCGCGACATCGTCGAGGCGAGCGGCGGCCAGATCGGATTCGTCAGCCGCCTCGGCCACGGCTCGTCGTTCTGGTTCGAGGTGCCGCTCGCGGGAGGCGCGCGATGAGCGGCCGGGTGCTCCTCGTCGAAGACGACGAGGTGATCGGCGAGACGGTTAAGGACGAGCTCGAGTTCGAGGGCTTCTCGGTCGAGACGTGCACGGACGGCGTGACCGGCCTCGAGCGGGCGCGGACGGGAACGTTCGACATCGTCATCCTCGACTGGACGCTCCCGGGGCTGTCCGGCCTCGAGCTCTGCCGGACGCTCCGGGCCGAGAGCCCGGTCCCCATCATCATGCTGACGGCGCGCGGCAGCGAGCTCGATCGCGTCAGGGGGCTCGAGGTCGGCGCCGACGACTACGTCGTCAAGCCGTTCTCGCTCGCCGAGCTCGTGAGCAGGGCGCGCGCGATCCTCCGGCGGCGGGAGCTCGATCGCGAGAGCTCGTTCCGCTCCGCGACCCGAACGGTCGCCGGCATCGTCATCGACACGACGACGCACACGATCACCGTCGACGGACAGCCCGTCAAGCTGACGCCCTCGGAGTTCCGGCTCCTGCTCCTGTTCGCCGATCACCCCGGCCAGGTCTTCTCGCGACACCAGATCATGGAGCATCTGTGGGAGTCGACGTACGTCGGCGACGGGCGGGCAGCCGACACCCACATCTCGACGCTGCGACGGAAGCTCGAACGCGACGCCTCACGCCCGGAGCGGCTCGTCACGGTCAGGAGCATCGGCTACAAGCTTGTCGGCTAGACCCGGCCGAGCAGCCGGCAGGCTCTTCTGTGAGGAGATCCTCATAGGATCGGTACAGAACCCGGACGCGCGTCTCGTCCCCCTGGACGCTTGCAACCAACATGCGGCCTGCAGTACGAGCCGATCCTCGCGCTGTGTGAGCCGATGCTCGCAAATGCTCACACAACCGCCACACGGTCGGGCGCGATCTGGACACGGGCGTCGTACGGTGATGACGTGATCTCGATGCGAGCCGCCGACAGGGAGAACACGCTGCGCAGGCGCGCGGTTGTCGTCGGCGGGCGGTCGGGAGCACGCCCGAACACCCGGACGATCGTCTCCGATGCGGCGGAGACGGTCGCCGGTACGACCGCCTCCCGGGCGACCGGATCGCTGGGCCTTCGCACGAGCGTCCCGCTTCCC
>VGCB01000193.1 GCA_016870235.1 Actinomycetota bacterium
GAGATCCTCATGCTCCATGACGCGGACGCGGAACGATCGCTGGTCATCCTGTTCTTCGAGAATGAGGAGGATTACAGGCGGGGCGACGAGGCCTTGAACGCCATGGCCCCCGGCGACACACCGGGACGGAGGGCGTCGGTCGACAGGTACGAGGTTGCGCTCAGACGAACGGCCTGACGGTCCCGCCTTGACGACACACGTTGGTACGTCCTGGATGCCAACGGACGGGTGAAGATCATCAAGGAACATTCGTTCACTCTGGCGCAGACCACGGTGGACGACGGCCGAGCGGTGGTATCCGGGTGCCCCGAGTGGTTCCGCCGCGTCACGGTTGGCCCGGCGCTGATTCGCGGCTGGTTCCTGGAAGATCTCTGAGACCGCAGCAACAGCGAGCCCGAGGTCGAAGGGGACGATGTGTCCGCCGCCGTGGCGGTTGGTGTGGGGCCGATCTCGAGGCTCTCGTTCGCGGCGAGCAGATCGTCCACGTTGCCGGACGGGGGCCTCGGCGGGACGTCGGGGCGCGCGAGGCGGCGGTGGTTGCGGAACAGCAGCCGGTGCTCAGGAGTGGTCTCGATCGTGTAGCCGGCTTCGTGCACGAGGCGGTGGTGGTGGAAGCAGAGGAGGACGAGGTTGTCGAGCCTCGTCTCCCCGCCGTCGGCCCAGTGGTTGCGGTGGTGGGCCAAGGGGACAACCACAGGCGCGCCGTCGTCAGAGACGGGCGTGCGATCGGTGGTGTCCTCGACAGCGCCTCCGGCCGTCATGCCGGGCCGAGAGCATCGACGCCAACCGCCTCGACCGCACCGGACGCCGCTCGTGCCAACTCGGCGTCGGAGGTGACGAAGGCGTCCGCCTGCAGCTGCGTCAGCGCCACGAACTCGGCGTCGTGCGTCGTCTCCCAGCCCAGCTGATCCGCGACCTCCCACGCCCGCCGCTGAAGGACCTTGTCGCCGAGGAAGCGCACCTTCAGGGAGTTGATCCGCCTCACCCGCTCGAGCCCCTCGGCGGCCGAGATCTCGCCCCGGCGAGCCGCCGCATAGAGCGCCGCGAGCGCCTGGGAGCGAACGAGCGTGGGCGCGAGCAGCGTGTGCCCGGCGGCGACCTCGGCCTCCCCGGCCGCGATCCGGAGGAGCGTCTCGCAGTCGACGACGAACCGGGCCACCACGCGGATTCTAGGCGCGGGGCTCGAGCACGACGACCGCCGTCTCGTGCGGGCGCCGGGCGGCGTACGCCTCGAGGTTCCTGTCGATCTCGCGCCAGTGCTGCCAGAGCCGGTCGCGCTCCGGCCCGACGGCGGCGTGCCCCAGCACCTCGCGGCGCGTCCCGCCCGCCAGCTCGACGACGGCCTGCGGGTTCGCCTGCAGGTTCAGCCACCACGCGGGCTCGGGTGCGCCCCAGCCGTTCATCGCCATCGAGACGAGGTTCGGCCCGTCCTCGTAGTAGCCGATGATCACGCTCCGGGCCTCGCCGCTCCGCCGACCCGTCGTCGTCAGCCGGAGCGCGCCCCACTTGCCCGGCCGCGGAAGCCACAGGCCCCGCCGGCCGCGACTTGCTCGCACCACCCGCCGGTGGACGTGCCAGAACGCCTTGATGAACCATCGCGGTGGAAGCCATGCCCTTCTGGCCATGGTCGCCTCCTCTCACGTGTGGCCCCAAGAGTCGCACGTGCATGTCTGCCGCGCATCGGGAGAACCACCGATCGGGGTTCGCTCGGCCCGCGTACCGGCTGGTAGGGTCGGACGATGCCCGAGACGCCCCTCCACGACTCCGGCTCCGGGCTCGAACCGGCGGGCGAGGGCTGGTTCGTCGTCAACGCGCGCGACGCGGCCTGGGGAACGGCAGAGGCCTTCGGCTCGTCGTGCCGCTTCGAAGGCCCTCGGGCCTGGTTCGCGCAGGTCGGCATCCGGCTGACGGTGCTCGAGCCGGGGAAGCCGAACTGCCTGTACCACTCCGAGTCACAGCAGGAGGCATTCCTCGTCCTCTCGGGCGAATGCCGGCTCCTCGTCGAGGGAGAGGAGCGGCTGCTCCGCGCGTGGGACTTCTTCCACTGCCCGGCCGGAACGGTGCACGTCTTCGTCGGCGCGGGCGACGGGCCGTGTGTGATCCTCATGTGCGGCGCGCGATCCGAGGACGAGAAGCTGCTCTACCCGGTCTCGGAGCTCGCCGCCCGGTACGGGGCGAGCGTCGGCGAGGAGACCACCGACCCGGATCGCGCCTACGCGCCGTTTGCGCGCCAAACCCCCGAGCGACCTGCCAGCTGGGACGCGCTGCCCTGGTCGTGAAGCTGACCGACGGTCGCCGGGGCGGCCCGTGACGCGGACTCCTGCGCCCGGCGCGCACCGGGACGACCTGCCCACGCCCGCGCTCTGCGTCGACCTCGACGCGATGGAGCGGAACATCGACCGCGTGGCGGCTTTCTGCCGTGACGCGGGCGTGGGTTGGAGGCCACACGTCAAAGGGCATCGCGCGGTCTCGATCGCGCGGCGTCAGCTCGCCGCGGGTGCGCACGGCCTGACCTGTGCCAAGCTCGGTGAGGCCGAGGCGATGGCGGCCGGCGGCGCCGGCGATCTCCTCGTCGCCAACCTCGTCGTCGGGAGAGGGCCGATCGAGCGCGCAGTCGCTCTGAGCAGGGACGTCGACCTCTGCCTCGCCGTCGATCACGCCGACCAGGCCCGGGCGCTCGGCGAGGCGCTTGCTGCCGCCGGATCGCGTGTCCGCGTCGTGCTCGAGCTCGACATCGGCATGCACCGTGCAGGCGTTGCGCCCGGCCCGGCGGCCGTGTCGCTCGCGCGCGAGGTAGCGGCGATCGAGGGGCTCGAGCTCGCGGGCGTGATGGGCTGGGAGGGTCACCTCGTCAAGGTCGACGATCCCGAGGAGAAGGCGCGGTCGATCCGCGAGGCGGTCGGGCTCCTCGTCGACACGACCCGCGCAATCGAGGCGCACGGCCATCCGTGCCCGATCGTCTCGTGCGGCGGCACGGGCACGCTCGCGACCTCGGCGCGGGTCCCCGGCGTCACCGAGATCCAGGCGGGCGGCGCGATCCTGATGGACTGCTTCTACCGGGAAGCGTGCGGCGTCGACTGGCTCGAGGACGCGCTGACGCTCGTGACGACGGTCGTCTCGCGCCCCGCTCCGGATCGCGCGATCGTCGACTCCGGGCGGAAGACCCAGAGCATCGACATCTGGCGTCCGCGCGTCCGCGGTCGAGACGACCTCCGAGTGGAGGCGCTCTCGGCCGAGCACGGCACGCTCGCCGTGGCGCCGGACGCCGCCCCGCTCCGCATCGGCGACCGGCTGGAGCTGATACCGGGCTACTCGGATCTGACGGTGTCCCTGCACGAGGAGATCTACGGGCTCAGGGGGCGAGGCGCTGGACGAGGTGATCGCGGTCGCAGGCATCGCGGCCTCGCGGTAGAGGGCTCCGCGGCGGCTCCGGGTGCTCCGAGACCCGGACGTCAGCGACCAGCGAGGGCGAGCGCCTCGGGCAGCGTGAACCGGCCGGCCAGGAGAGCGCTCCCGACGATCGCGCCCTCGCAGCCGGCGTCGTGCAGGGCCGCGAGATCGGCAAGCGCGGCGATGCCCCCGGCGGCGAGGACGGGAACGCCGGCGGGGATCACGGTGCCGAGGAGCTCGAGGTCGGGGCCTGCGAGCGAGCCGTCCCGGGAGGTCGCGGTGACGAGAAGCCGCGCGACGCCAAGGCCGGCGCAGCGGGCCGCGAGCGCGCGAGGCGTGACGTCGGAGCCGCGCACCCATCCGTCGACGGCGACGACGCCGTCGCGGACGTCGACCGCGACGACGAGGCCCTCACCGAACCTGGGCACGGCCTCCTCGAGGAACCCGGGGGAGAGCGCCGCCGTCCCGACCATCACGCGCGCGGCGCCGACCTCGAGGGCTGCGGCGACGGCGTCGAGCGAGCGGTACCCGCCGCCGACCTGTAGCGGGAGCCCACCCGCCTCGGCCACGCGCGCGAGGAGGTCGAGCGACGGCGTTCCCGAGAAGGCACCGTCGAGGTCGACGAGATGGAGCCACGAGGCGCCCTCGGCCGCGTACCGGCGGGCGAGCTCCACCGGGTCGCCTCCCTCGAGCGTGACCGCCTCCCGCTGCCCGTGACGGAGGCGGACGACGCGGCCCTCGAGGACGTCGATCGCGGGCAGGATCTCGAATTCCCGTATTATCACGCTAACATGCTATCATGAAAGCATGTCCTCTCGGTCACGCAACGCCTGGACGGAGCGCGCCGGTGCCCCGCACTCGGTCGAGCCGATCGCCGGTCTCGACGAGCTCGCGGCTGCGATGCTGACGTTGAAGACGCCTGACGACGTCGCGCGGTTCCTGCGCGATCTCTGCACGCTGCCCGAGCTCGAGGCGCTCGCGCACCGGTGGCGGACGGTGCAGCTCCTCGACGAGGGGGTTCCGTACGTCGAGATCGCCGAGCGCGTGCCGACGTCGACCGCCACGGTGACGCGGGTGGCCCAGTGGCTCCGGCACGGCACCGGCGGCTACCGGCTCGCGCTCGACCGCACGCGTGGCTCCCGCGGCGGGAGGCGCAGGTCGTGAACCCGGCCGTCCGGGCGATCGCGCGCGACGACGGCCGTCTCAAGCTGGCGGTGCCGGCCAAGGGCCGCATGTCGGACCCCGCCCTCCGGCTCTGCGCTGACGCCGGCCTGTCCTTCGAGGTGACCGAGCGGTCGCTGATCGTCCCCTGCGGGAACGCTCCGGTCGATCTCCTCCTCGTCCGGCCGAGCGACATCCCGGAGTACGTCCAGGACGGTGTCGTCCACGTCGGGATCACGGGAGCGAACCTCCTCGTCGAGGTCGAGACCGACGTCGAGGTGCTCGCCGAGCTCGGCTTCGGCCGCTGCACGCTCGAGGTGGCGGTGCCGGAGGAGTCCCCGTTTCAGGAGATCCGCGATCTCGACGGGCGCAGGATCGCGACCTCCTACCTCGCCTCGACCCGCAAGCTGCTCGCCGAGCGCGGCGTCGACGCGGAGCTCGTCCACGTGTCCGGGTCCGTCGAGGCGACGCCGAGGCTCGGCCTCGCCGACGCGATCGTCGACCTCGTCTCGACCGGATCGACCATCGCGGCCAACGGGCTCCGGCGCATGGGCGTCCTCCTCTCCTCCCAGGCCGTCCTCGTCGGGAGGCCGGACACGCTCGGGGATCGGCGCGTGCTCGTCGACCGGCTGCGCCTGATGCTCGCGGGCGTCGTCGCGGCGCGCCGCCGCCGCTACGTGATGATGAACGCCCACGTCGACGATCTGCCGGCGATCCGCGAGCTCCTCCCGGCGATGGGGGCGCCGACGGTGATGCCGCTCGCCGACGACGGGGAGATCGCCGTGCACGCTGCGGTTGACGTCGACGAGGTGTGGGAGCTCCTCCCGTCGCTCAAGGCGGCCGGTGCCTCCTCGATCCTCGTCGTGCCGGTGGAGCGGCTGATCCCGTGAGAGGAGCGCTCCTCGACGACGCGCTCACGGCCGTGGCGCCGATCGTCGCCGACGTCCGGGCGCGCGGCGATGCGGCGCTCCTGGCGTGGACGGAGCGGTTCGACGGGCCGCGTCCCGACGGCTTCCGCGTCTCCGCCGGCGCGATCGCCGCCGCCTCGGTCGACGACGACGTCCTCGACGCCTTGAGACGGATGATCGAGGCAGTCCGCCGCTTCAACGAGGCGCAGATCCCCGCGGACACGGTGGTCGAGGCGGCGCCGGGGATCGTGACGCGCCGTCGCTGGCTCCCCCTGGAGGCGGTCGGTCTCTGCGTGCCGAGTGGCCGCTCGCCGTTGCCGTCGTCGCTCGTCATGACCGCAGTCCCGGCGCTCGTGGCGGGGGTATCGCGGATCGCGGTGATCACGCCCCGGCCGGTCGACGCGATCCTCGTCGTCGCGCGCGAGCTCGGTCTGGACGAGG
>VGCB01000194.1 GCA_016870235.1 Actinomycetota bacterium
AACTCGACCTAGAGGACCAGATCAAAGTGCGGCGCAGCGAGTGGCAGGCCAGCTTGCGCGAGCACCTCGGGAGCGCCTGAGTGTTCCACGTCAGCCGCAATCGGGCGGTCCTGACCGTTCGAATCGACACGAGGTCGCCCCTCCTGATCAAGGCAGCGTCGGCGCCGCTCGACCCCACGCGAGCGGAGCTCGCGGCGGTCCGGACTCGGCACGCGAGCCTGGGAGAGACCGTCTACATCCCGGGGTCGAGCCTCAAGGGAGTGCTGCGCAGCGCGGTCGAGAGATCGTTCCGCGATCGCGCCATCGCGCGGCTGCCGCAGGTGTGCGACCCGCTCGCGGGCCAGACGAGCTGCGGTGAGCGCCTGCGCAACGAGCGGGATGGAGCAGCTCGGCACCGCGCACACTGCCCGGCATGCCGGATGTTCGGGTCGACCGCATTGCGTGGGCGAATCGCGATCCGAGACCTGTTCCCCTTCGACCCGTCGAGGGATCCGGCGGATCCGGCCTCCCACGAGAGCAAGGGGCGTGCGAACAGGACCGAGTTGCGACCGCGCGTCTCGATCAACCGCCTGTCCGGGGGCACGAACCCCAGCGCGCTGTTCGACATGGAGGTCGTACCGGCAGGGGCTTCCTTCTGGGGTGAAATCGCCCTTGTGAACTACCAGCTCTGGCAGCTCGGGGCGCTGCTGCGTGCGATCGGAGAGTTGAACAAGGGGACGATTCGGCTCGGTGGCGGCAAGAGTCACGGCCTGGGACGGATCGGCCTGAGCATCGTCTCCGTCGAACACGAGCAGCAACCGGCGCACAGTGGCACCGGCCCCGCTGGCGTGGGGTTGCTCGCCCCGGAGACCGAGGCGGAGCGCTACGGGTTGCTGCTTCCCGACGGGGCTCTCGATCGCGACGTCGAAGGGGAGAGCCTAGGGCTTGCGCGCCGCTTTCACTGGCGCACCCCCGAGGCAATCGCGCGTTGGGCTGGCGCTGCCGCGCAGACGCCCGGAAGCAGGCCCTGACATGGCGTACGAGTTCGTACCACTTCCCGCGGTTCCTCCGCGGCGTGTCCGCCGGGAGGAGACCACGCTATCTCGGAGCGTCGCAGGCACGCTCTCGGGCCGGCTCGACCTCGAGGTGTCCACCGAGCAGCCGATTCATGTGGGATCGGGGTCCAAGAGCGTGCGACCCGGGCCGCCCCGGCGGGTGGTCCGGGATCACGCGCGCGTGAACGGCAGCCTCGGCATTCCCGGCTCGTCCTTTCGCGGTGTCGTTCGCAGCCTGTTCGAGGCCATCACGTTGAGCTGCGCCGGAAGGCTGCCGAGCATTAGCAGGCGTGGCGAGGTATCGCAGACGTATGGCAGGGTGTTCGCGAGATTCAGCCGAACGGTAGAGAACAATCCTGCTCTCGAGAATTGCTCTCGAGAGCAGGTGTGTCCCGCGTGCGCCCTGTTCGGAACGACCGGCCGCCGCGGCCGGCTCTCCTTCGACGACCTCGAGGCCGTCCCGGGGGTCGAGCCGACGATCGTCGCGGTGCCGGCCGAGTTCGGGCCGCGCGTGCACCACCTCGGGACGTTCCTAGTGGACCGTCGGGATGAGGTCACCGCTACCGGCACGGTCACCGATCTGCACGGCCGGAAGTTCTACGTCGGCGCTCGACGCGGTACGACGAACGACCGAGAGCAGCTCGTCGAAGCCATCCCGGAGGGAAAGAAGCTCCTTGGCGACATCGCCTTTCACAACCTCACGCCCGCCGAACTCGGCGGGCTTCTCACCGCGCTCGGGCTTGCTCCCTCTCCCGGGCTTGCTCCCTCTCCCGGGAGACCGCTGAAGGTCGGGGCATCAAAGGGGAGCGGCCTCGGACGGATGCGCACGACGCTCCTTGGGGTCGAGCTCTCGAGCCAGGAGGGGCAACCGGACGCGGCACCCTGGCGAGCCGCGTTCGAGACTTCGGACGATCGTTTCCCGGAGGGCGAGGAGCGCCTCCTCGCGATCCACCGCGAGAACACCTGAGCGTCCAGATGGCTCTCACAGGCAAGGAGATGCTGGCCCTCGAGCAGCAGGCACTGACTCTGGGAGGCGATGTCGGAACCTACCTTGCCGAGGCCGTGCATGCGCTGCGGCGCGGAGACGATCCGGTGGACGCCTTGCGGCTGCTTGCCGATATCAGCAGCTCCTACGCTTCCCGTAGGGAACAGAGGAACGCCTTGAACCGGGTTGGGACAGCCCTCAGCTCGCGCATCCGCAGAGACCCGCACGTCGCGGCCGAGCGATTGCTGCTCGAGGTCTCGTGGCTCAAGCGCCTGACGACCGGCCTCGCCGCGCCGCAGGGCCAGCCGACCGACGACTGGGCGAGGCCCGAAGCGCTCAGCGCACTCGCCCAACGGCGCCAGAGAAGCGAACAGGGATCGCGTCCGCGACACGATGCGCGGAAGTCCGAGCCCTCCGCAAAGCCTCCTCCCGCCAGGCTGCCCGACTCGTTCCGGGCAAAGTTCGTCGACCTCGCGGCTGCCCGAGGGGCCAGGCGCAACAGAAACGATCGCCGGAAGGTGGGCAGGGAGCCGAAAGACGTTCGGCTCGACCTCCGGCCCGTGGACCCGATCTACGACGCACTGGCCTCAGGTCTGCATTGCAGGACGAATCGGAGTCAGGGGATGGACGAGGTATTCGAAGGTCTAGGTGTGCTCGAGCCGGGCCAAGATCTTCACTTCACCATCGTCGAGGTCGAGACAGTCGCTACGTCGGGCGGCAAACCCGAGACCCTGGCCAGGAAGTTGACCCTCGCCAGCGAACCATAGCCCGCACGCCAGCGTAGGAACGTCAGTCCGCATGGACAAGACACTCGTCGTCCTGATCTCCGAGCAGCACGTCCCGAACCTGCTTTCTGTGCACCACTTCAAGCCCGACTCGCTGGTGATGCTCCAGACGGACGAGATGGCTCGACGAGAAGCCGGAGCACGCTTTCTCGACGCTCTGCGGCTCGGGGGCATGGACTATTCCGAGAGTCATCGGAGCTTGGCCGTGCCGAGCGCAGATTCTCCCGACGAGGTGTACCGCCTGCTCTCCGAGGTTTGGGGTCCGGGGGCGCGGTGGATCGTCAATCTGACCGGCGGCACCAAGCCGATGTCGATCGGCGCCTGGAACTTCGGCGTCGAGAAGTGCGCCGATCTCGCCTACTCCAACGTGAGCGAGCCGGGCCGGATTCGCTACCTGCGGCGCCAGGATCCGAGGAGTCCGGTCCTCGAGGACATGAAACACGATCTCTCGATCAGGGAGTTCCTGACGGGATACGGCTTCAAGGTGCTCAAGTCGCAGGACGCAATCGACGCGTCTCACGAACGTGCGCGAGGCTGGTTCGAGACCAGTCGCGCGATCGCGCGCGAGAACAACGGCGAGGATCTCCTCTCGCTCGACGAGGCCGAGCGCAAGAGGGCAAGGTCGAAGGGGCTCCGTCTGGAGACCCGCCACCAGACCGAGTGGCTACGGAGCAGGATGGACCTGCAACACTCGATCGCCGCCTCTTTCGCGCTGGCAGGCGGCACGCTAGCCGGAGGACTCGACAAGTATCAGGTCGAGTTTCTCTTGGGCGGCTGGCTCGAGGTGTTCTTCTGGGGCCTGCTCCAGGAGCGATCCCGGGATTTGGGGGTCCGGGACGTTAGCCTCGGCCTGCAGGTCGGCCCGGCGAGGACCGCCGTGGGTGACGAGGGGCCGCCCAACGAGCTGGATGTTTCGTTCATCCGCAACTTCCAGCTGACGACCATCGAGTGCAAGAGCGGCGGGCAGGATCACGACCCTCAGGCCGAGATCCTCTACAAGATCGAGGCCGTGATGGAAGGGTTCCGCGCCCTGCGGGTTGGGAAGTGCCTCGCGACGACAGCCAGGAGCCTCGCCGACGCCGAAGGTCACCTCAAGGACGCTGTACGGCGCCGAGCCAGACTCTACGACTGTGCGGTGATCACGGCCCGAGAGATCCGCGTGCTCGCCGAGCAGCCGACCGACGAGCTGCTTCTGAAGGCCGTCTCTGGAAGGTGGCGCTGAGTGCCGGGACGCCAGGCGACTGCAACGACACTCGTCAGCACGGTCGGCACGAGCCTCTTCTTCCCGAACCTGAGCTCCCTCGCGCGCAACGAGCCCTCGAGCGCCCTCGGACGGGCCTTTGTCGCGCGCGACCGGGACTCCATGGTGCGCGAGCTCGCGAAACTCGACGCAGAGGACCGGACCTGCGGTGCCGAGATCAACTCGATCGCCAGTCTCTGGCGCCAAGGAGTGGTGGCCCGAGATGCGGACCTCTTCTTCTGCCACTCCGCGACCGAAGACGGCCGTCTGATCGCTCATGTTCTCGAAGGCTACTTCGTCCGGATCGGCGTTCCCCGTGTCGAGGCGCGCGAGATCCCCGGACTACAGGACGAAGACCCGCGGATC
The DNA here is from genome assembly GCA_016870235.1 of Actinomycetota bacterium. Next base: position 4,411 of record VGCB01000194.1, read on the forward strand.
TTCCGCCGCCAAGGGCTGCGACTGCTGGCGCGGGAGATGTGCAGCATGCTCCGTCAGTGCGGTTTGACGCGCTGTGCGATCAATGCGACCGGAGGATACAAGGCCCAGGTCGCCATCGGAGTCCAGGTGGGACAGGGTCTCGGCGTGCCCGTCTACTACAAGCACGAGCGGTTCGACGACATCATCTCCTTCCCGCCGATGCCGGTCTCACTCGATCCCTGCATGTGGCTCGAGAGAAGTCCCATGTTCTTCGAGCTCAGCCGATCTGCTGAGCCGGTTCCCGGGGCCGCCTACCTCGCGGAATGGGACGAGCGGCTCGATGCGCTCGTCCAGCGGTTCGCGGTCGGCGGCAAGGAGTTTCTGGGTCTCACGGCGACCGGTCAGATCTTCCACGACACTTTTCGCGAGCGATTCCGCCAGGGTCATTCCGGTCCGCTGCCGAAGGTCGTACCCATGGCCGAGAAGCTCCCGCCCCAGGTCGTGCGGTCCGGCCGGCGGGGTGATCGCCTCGATGTCGAGGCCTTCCTCTGGCGGGTCACACGCGAGGTGCCCTGGGTTCGGAGGTGCATCACCCTGGACGAGGAGTCCGATGTCGGCGGCTGGACGTCGTTCCGCCTGGGCTCGAGCAGAATCGAAGGGGTTCTTCGGACGGGAGGATCTGCCGTCGAGTTCGAGGTCACGACGTCGGCTACGAGCCGTGAGGAGATGCTGGCCGTCGTTGCCAAGCTCAATGAATGGCTCGACTCCACTCCCAGGCAGCCGGCTTAGCTCGAACCAAGCGCGCGACCCCGCTTCGTCTCATGGCCGTCGCCGACGGGGTCGCACCCTGAAGCGAAGATCGATCTCCGTCGGCACGTAGCGGCCATGGATGTACTTGCCGTTTTCGTCACGCTGAGGAGCGACGTATTGGAGACGCCTCGCGCCTTCGGCCCCGGCGAGGGTCATCGCGGCGGTGAAAGCCTTCGATCCGCCAGTGTAGTCGAAGACCACGTCCTGGCAGTCGAATCCCTCGTCCAGCGCCTCGTGGAACCTCTGCTCGAGGATGTCGTAGGTGGGCCGTGGGTCGATCACTGCTCGAGCCGGAACCGGGCATGGCCGGAGCTTGTCCCGGACGTCTCGAGACTCGAGTCGAGCCAGCTCGGCTTGCAGATCCAGGTAGTTTTTCTTTCCAGTTTCGTCCTCCGTGTAGAGAACGAAGACCCGCTCGAGAGAGCCAGAGTGATGTTCGATCGCACGCCCCGCGGCCGAGCGGTCGTCTCTCTGCTCACTCGCCGTGACGAACAGAACCCTCGCGGGCTCAGCCGGGCGCTCGGAGATTGCGAGCCACTGGCGGCCCGAGAAGGTGGACCACCAGTTCTGCAGCACGACGAGCGCCAGCGCGAGCGCCAGAAGTCCGGCGCCCCCGACGAGCATCACGAGGTCGTCGGAGATGAAGTGAACCAGGGCCTCGGAGAGGAGCGCGAGCCCGAGGG
>VGCB01000195.1 GCA_016870235.1 Actinomycetota bacterium
GACCGCTCCGGGCATCAGGTGGAGATCCATCAGTCTCCAACTCCCACGACGACTTCGGCCGCGCTCTCGACCGCGGGTCGAGCGATCTTCTCGATGCGGATCGCCGCCGCCTTGAACTCCGCCGTCCCCGACTTCGGGTCGGTGGCGTCGATCGTGAGGACGTTGACGTCGACCTCGTCGGGGAAGTGGAAGGTCATGAACGCGAGCCCGGGCCGCAGCGACGGGTCGATCTGGACCGGCGCCTCCACCGACCCGCGGCGCGACGAGACGCGCGCGACCTCGCCGTCCGAGAGCTCGAGGCGCTCCGCGTCCTCCGGCGAGAGGTCGATCGACTCGCCGCGGTGGAGCGGCGAGCGGTACCGACCCGACTGCGCGCCGGTGTTGAAGGACTCCAGGCGACGTCCGGTCGTGAGCCGGATCGGGTACTCGGCGTCGAGCTGCTCGAACGGCCCGGTCGCCGGCACCGGGCTGAAAGGCGCCGGCGGCCCGCCGCGCGGCTCCTGCCAGAGCCGCGAGTGGAGGAAGGCCTCGCCTGGATGCGATTCGTCTGGGCACGGCCAGTGAATGCCGCCGAGCTCCTCGAGCCGCGCGTAGCTCATGCCGCGGTGCATCGGCGAGAGGCTCCGCAGCTCGTCCCACACCTCCTCCGCCGAGGGCGAGCCCCAGTCGTGGCCGAGCCGGCGCGCGAGCTCGCAGACGATCCACATGTCGTCGCGCGCCTCGCCCGGCGGGTCGAGCGCCTTCCGCACGCGCTGGACGCGGCGCTCGCTGTTCGTCACCGTGCCGTCGGACTCGCACCACGAGGCGGCCGAGGGCAGGACGACGTCGGCGAGCTCGGCGGTCGCGGTCAGGAAGATGTCCTGCACGACCAGGTGGTCGAGCCCTCGCAGCAGGCGGCGTGCGCGATCGACGTCGGCCTCCGACTGCGCGGGGTTCTCGCCGATCACGTAGAGCGCCCGGAGGTCGCCCGTCTCCATTCCGTGGAACATCTGCGTCAGATGCCAGCCGTACTGCGGGCGGATCGGCACGCCCCACGCCGCCTCGAAGCGGGCGCGCGCCTCGTCGTCGCGCTCGATGTCCTGGAAGCCGGGCAGCCGGTTCGGGATCGCGCCCATGTCGCCGCCGCCCTGGACGTTGTTCTGGCCGCGCAGCGGGTTGAGGCCCGAGCCCCAACGACCGACGTGGCCCGTCAGCAGCGCCAGGTTGATCAGCGAGAGGACGTTGTCGACGCCGTGGTGGTGCTCGGTGATCCCGAGCGTCCAGCAGATCATCGCGCGGTCGGCTCGGGCGTAGGCGTGGGCCGTCTCGCGGATGGCCTCGGCGGGGACGCCGGTCAGGCGCTCGCCCTCGGCGAGCGTGAACGGCTCCACGTGGGCGGCGAACTCGTCGAACCCCGTCGTCGCGTGCTCGACGAACGTCCGGTCGACGAGACCCGCGTGGATGATCTCGCGGGCCATCGCGTGGGCGAGCGCGATGTCCGAGCCGACGTCGAGCCCGAGCCAGCGGTCGGCCCACCGGGCGGACTCGGTGCGCCGGGGGTCGATCGCGAAGAGCCGGGCGCCGTTCCGCAGGCCCCCGAGGACATGGTGGAAGAAGATCGGATGCGCCGCGCGCGCGTTCGAGCCCCACAGCAAGATGACGTCGGTCTCCGCGACCTCCTCGTACGACGACGTCCCGCCGCCCGCTCCGAACACCGTCGCCAGACCGACGACGCTGGGCGCGTGTCAGGTGCGGTTACACGAGTCGATGTTGTTCGTGCGCATCACCTGGCGCGCGAGCTTCTGCGCCAGGAAGTTGACCTCGTTCGAGGCCTTCGAGCACGAGAAGACGCCGAACGAGCGCGAGGTGTCGCTCTCGCGCGCCGCCGCGAAGCCGGCGGCCGCCCGATCGAGCGCCTCACCCCAGGTCGCAGGGCGGAGTGCGCCCGCATCCTGCACGAGCGGGGTCGTCAGCCGGCCACCTCTTATCTTCGCCATCGGTTGCTCCTCGGTCGCTTCACCCCAGGATGCGCCGTCCTGCCATCGGTGTAAAGCGTTTTGCCGAACCATTTGATAGACGTTGCCTATTGATCGGGTACTGTGCCGCCATGCTCGTCCAGCAGCTCGGGTACCTCGTCGCGCTGGCACGCGAGGAGCACTTCGGCCGTGCAGCCGGTGCCTGCCACGTCACGCAGCCGACCCTGTCGGCGGGCATCCGGCGGCTCGAGAAGGAGCTCGGCGTCCTGATCGTGCGGCGCCAGCGCCGCTACGAGGGGCTGACGCCCGAGGGCGAGAGGATCCTCGATTGGGCGCAGCGCGTCGTCGCCGACCACGACGCGCTGCTCGACGAGGTGCGCGCGATGCGGCACGGGCTCTCCGGCCGGCTCCGGATCGGCGCCATCCCGACGTCGCTCTCGTGCGTCTCCCTGCTGACGACGCCGTTCTGCGCACGGCATCCCGAGGTGACCGCGACGGTGACGTCGCTCAACTCGCGGCAGATCGAGCGCGGCCTCCACGACTTCGAGCTCGACGTCGGGCTGACGTACCTCGACTCGGAGCCTCTCGCTGGTGTGCGGACGCTGCGGCTCTACCGGGAGCGCTACCTCATCCTGACCCGCGCCGAGCGACCGCTCGCGAAGCAGACGGCGGTGCGCTGGGCGGACGCGGCATCGGAGCCCCTCTGCCTGCTGACCGGCGACATGCAGAACCGGCGCATCGTCGACTCGATATTCCGCCAGGCTGGGGTCGACGCGCCCCGGCCGACGCTCGAGACGAACTCGATCTCGACGCTCTACGCTCACGTCCGCGACGGTGGCTGGTCGTCGGTCGTGGCAGAGCCGTGGCTACGGCTCTTCGCGGTGCCCGACGGGCTGCGGGCGCTACCGCTCGTCGAGCCCGACGCGGAGCGGTCGATCGGCCTCGTCGCCCTCGATCGCGACCCGCTGCCGCTCCTCGCTCGCGCGCTCCTCGACCTGGCGCCGTCGATCGACGTCCAGGCGGCCGTCGAAGGCCTCACCTGACCGTTCCGGACAAGGTGCCCTGTGGAAGGGAACTGTCCCCACCTCCTCGGCCGACCTCGCGGCCGTAAGGGACAGGATCGCCTGTGGATGGGGACTGTCCCCACCCTCCGGTCGCTCGCCCGGGCGCGGCGTCGGCCGGTAGGGACGAGAGCCCCTGTGGATGGGGACTGTCCCCGGCCGTCCGTCCCCGGCCGTCCGTCCCGCCGTCGGCCGCCGAGGAGCGGCAGTCAGGCGCCGACGAGGATGCGCGCGGGGTGGCTGTAGACGTTCACCCGACCGTCGCGGACGAACGCGCAGAGCGTGACGCCGCGGTCGGCGGCCAGCTCCACCGCGAGCGACGTCGGCGCTCCGACCGCGACGAGGAGAGGGCACCCCGCAACCGCCGCCTTCTGCACGAGCTCGAACGAGACGCGACCGCTGACGCACAGGATCGTCTCGGACAGAGGCAGCAGCCCCTCGAGGAACGCCCAACCGATCGCCTTGTCCATCGCGTTGTGCCGGCCGACGTCCTCGCGCGCAACGACGAGCGTCCCGTCCGGCCGGAAGATCCCCGTCGCGTGGAGTCCACCCGTGTGAGAGAACCCCGGCTGGGCCAGGCCGAGCCGAGCCGGCATCGCGGCCACGCGCTCGACAGGCACGCGGAGAGGGGAGTCGACGGGCGGCGCCTCGACCGAGACCGCCTCGAGCGCACCCTTGCCGCAGACACCGCACGACGACGAGGTGAAGAACGACCGCGCGAGCCGGGCAGGATCGAACGCGGGAGCGTCGACCTCGACCGTGTTCGCGGCGAGGTCGTCGGGGATCCGTGCGCCGCGCGGGCGGATCCCCTCCGTCAGGCAGAACCCGAGCGCCAGCTCCACGTCGTTCCCCGGCGTGCGCATCGTGACGGACACCGGTCGACCGCCGATGCGGATCTCGAGCGGCTCCTCCACTGAGACCCGGTCGGCGATCTCACCGCCGTCGGGCAACGCAAGGACGCGGGCCGTCGTCGTCGACTGCGGCGGCGGTCGGTCGCGTGGCACGGCCATCCGCCCACGGTAGCCGCATCGACGCCCGGCGAGACTTCACCCGGTACCGTGGGCCGATGCTCCGCACCCTCGGCGCAGTCCTCACCGCCGCCGCGACGCGCCCGACGGCACGCGCGACCGGGTCTGCGATCGTCCTCGCGCTCGTCACCCTCGTGATCGCGGGATGCACGGGCGACGTCGACGACGAGCCGCGACCGGTCGGTCTCGTCGATGCGGCAGCAGCTGGCGACGGCGCCGCGATCCGAGAGCTCCTGCGACGCGGCGCCGACGTGAACGAGACCGACCCTTCAGGCGCGACCGCCGTCGCCGCGGCCGCGTATGCCGGGCACGCGGCGATCGTTCGCCGTCTCGTCGACGCGGGCGCCGACGTCGACCGCCAGGACGCGAACCGCTCGAACGCGTTCCTCTCGACGGGTGAGACGGGAGACCTCGCGGTGCTCGAGGAGGTGCTCCGGGCGAAGCCGGACCTGACGCTGACGAACCGGTTTGGCGGCACCGCCCTGATCCCGGCGGCGGATCGCGGCCACGTCGCCGTCGTGCGCCGCCTCCTCGAGACCGAGATCGACGTCGACCACGTCAACGACCTCGGCTGGACAGCGTTGCTCGAAGCCGTGATCCTGGGCGACGGCGGCGCCGCCCACACCGAGATCGTCCGCCTGCTCGTCGCCGCCGGCGCCGACCCCACGATCGCCGACCGGGAGGGCACGACCCCGCTCGCGCATGCGCGCCGATCCGGCTACGACGCGATCGCCGCGATCCTCGAGGAAGCCCTCACCCGCGGCTGAGCGGGCCGCGCGCGCGTGCCTCGGCGGAGCCACGAGAACGCAGATCCGGTAGAACACGGCCGTGGGATTCCTCGACGGCAAGGTCATCCTCGTCAGCGGCGGCGCTGGGGACATCGGCTCGGCCGTCGTCGACCGGTGCCGGGCCGAGGGCGCGATCGCCGTCCCTGCCGACCTCGAGGGCCCGGTGCGCCTCGACGTCCGCTCCGCCGACTCGTGGGGCGCCGCGATCGACGGGGTCGTCGCCGAGCACGGCGGCCTCGACGGCCTCGTCAACGCCGCGGGCATCCTCCGCGACGCGCTGCTGGACAAGGTCACGGACGCCGACTGGGAGCAGACCCTCGGGGTCAACCTCACCGGCACGATGCTCGGATGCCGCACCGCCGCCCCGCACCTCGCCCGCCGCGGGGGCCGGATCGTGAACGTCTCCTCGGTGGCCGCCCGCGGCAACATGGGACAGTCGTCCTACGCATCGTCGAAGGGGGCCGTCGTCTCGCTGACGGCGACGCTTGCGCTCGAGCTCGGCCGTGAAGGCATCCTCGTCAACGCCGTCGCGCCGTGGTTCGTCGAGGGTCGCATGACGGCGACCGTGCCCGAGAAGTTCCGCGAGCGTGCGGTGCGCAAGAGCCCGCTCGGCCGGTTCGCCTCGCCCGCCGACGTCGCCTCGGTGATCGCCTTCCTGCTCGGGCCCGACAGCGCCTACGTGAACGGGCAGACGATCACGATCTGCGGCGGCGCGACCGTCGGCTTCTAGCGCGGCCCGACCATCGCCGGCGTCCAACGTGCCGAGGGCGACGGGGCGTCAGGCGCCGAACAGGTCGCGGCAAGCTTCGAGCCCCGACAGTGCGGTGTCGGCTCGGCGTCGTGACCACCAGTCCTCGCGGCGGAGGACGAGTCGCGTCACCTCCACGGTGCCGGCGCCCGAGAGCATCGGCTCCATGCCGTCCTCGCGATAGCCGAGCCCGCGAGTGACGGCGTTCGACGGCCCGTTGTCCGGGTGCGATGGTACTGCATGAACGACCGCTCGAACTCCGGCGAGGGGAGCTGCGTCCACGGCCCCATGAACCTCGC
>VGCB01000196.1 GCA_016870235.1 Actinomycetota bacterium
CACGAGCTCGTGCGCGCCCGCTCGCGCGACCGCGCGGCGTCGGCGGTCTGGGAGGGCCCGGCGACGCTCGATCTCTTCGAGGCGGGCGGGGAGGAGCTCGCGCGGCTCGCCCCGGTAGGGGTCGGCAAGGGCTTCCGGTTCACCTTCGCGTACACGGTCGACGACCTCGAGACGGTCCGCGACCTCCGCCAATGAGAGCCCGCGCCGCGGTCGCGGGCGTCGCCGTCTCGCTCGATCACTGGATCGGCGGCGAGCGCGTTTCGAGCGACTCCACGTTCACCGACGTCTCGCCGATCGACGAGCGGCCGCTCGGGGAGATCGCACGGGGCGGCCAGCGGGAGGCCGACCTTGCAGTGGCGGCCGCGATCGACGCCTTCCCCGCCTGGGCCGCGCTCGGCCCCGAGGGGCGCTCGCCGTACCTCCACCGCCTCGCCGACCTGATCGACGCCAACCTCGAGAGGCTCGCCGCCGTCGAGTGCCTGGACATGGCGATGCTCCTGCGCTCGCTCCTCGCGCGCGTGATCGGGCGCGGTGCGCGCAACTTCCGCAGCTACGCCGACCTCGCGCTGGAGTACGAGGAGCGCGTCTGGGACTCCAACGGCACGCACAACCGCGTCCTGCGGATGCCGAGCGGGCCGGCCGTCGTGATCACGCCGTGGAACGCGCCGTTCATGCTCTCGACCTGGAAGACGGCGCCCGCGCTCGCGGCCGGCTGCACCGTGGTCCTGAAGCCGGCGGAGTGGTCGCCGCTCTCCTGCTCGCTCCTCGCCGACCTTACCGTCGAGGCCGGTTTCCCGCCGGGCGTCTTCAACGTCGTCCAGGGGATCGGGGAGGAGGTCGGCGCGGCGCTCGTCGCCCATCCCGGCATCCGTCGCATCTCGTTCACCGGCTCGCCCGAGACCGCCCGGCTGATCGGCGTCGCCGCGGCCCGGAACATCGTCCCCTTCACCGCCGAGCTCGGCGGCAAGGGGCCGCTCGTCGTGTTCGACGACTGCGACCTCGAGGCGGCGGCGCGCAAGGCCGCCGGTCAGTTCGACGACTCCGGGCAGGTCTGCCTCGCCGGCACGCGGCTCCTCGTGCAGGAGTCCGTGCGCGACGGCTTCCTCGAGCTCTTCCACCGCTTCGTCGACGAGCACGTGCTCGGCGATCCGCGCGACGAGGCGACGACGATCTCGTCGCTGATTCACGCCGATCACATGGATCGCGTGCTCGGCTTCGTCGAGCGTGCCAGGGCGGCCGGCGACGAGATCGTGCGCGGCGGCCGGCGGCGGGCGGAGGGTGGCCTCTTCGTCGAGCCGACGCTGATCGCGCCGCGGACGAACGACGCGGAGGTCGTGCAGCGAGAGGTCTTCGGGCCCGTGCTCACGTTCCAGACCTTCGCCGACGAGGAGGAGGCGATCGCGCTTGCGAACTCGACCGACTATGGGCTCTCCGCGATCGTCTACACCGGCTCGGTGGAGCGCGCGAACCGCGTCGGGCGCGCGGTTCGAGCCGGCGTCGTCTGGGTCAACACGTTCCTGATCCGGGATCTGACGGCGCCGTTCGGCGGCATCGGGATCTCGGGGATCGGGCGGGAAGGCGGCCAGTACGCGCTCGACTTCTACTCCGACCTGAAGTCGCTCCAGATCCTCGAAGACACGGTGTCGTGAGGCGGTGGACGAGCGGCGCCTGCTCCGGCTCGACGTCCCCCGCGAGGAGGCGCTCGCCCGGGCGACGGCGCTCGTCAACGACGCGTGGCGGAGCTTCGACCGCGCCCGGCCGAGCGAGCCGCCGCTCGACGAGCGCGTCGCGCGGCTTCTCGACCTCGGCCTGCCCGAGCAGGCGTCGCCCGCGCTCGAGGTGCTCGACGACGCGGCGATGGTGCTCGACCGCTCGATCGCCCAGCCGCGGCCGCGCTACTTCGCCTTCGTCGGCTCCTCCGGGCTCGAGATCGGGGTGATGGCCGATCTCCTCGCGCACTGCTTCGACGTCAACCTCGCGACGTGGGCGGCGGCGGCGACCCAGGTCGAGCGGCAGGCGGTGCAGTGGGCTGCGGCCTTCGTCGGCTATCCCGCCGAGGCGGGCTCCTTCACGAGCGGCGGCACCGTCTCCAACGTGACGGCGCTCGCGGCGGCCCGGGAGCGGGCGATCCCGGGAGCGCGCCGCGTCGGGCTGGCCGGCCACCGTGGCGTCGTCTACTGCTCCGCCGACGTGCACTACTCGATCCGGCGCGCGGCCGAGCTCCTCGGGATCGGCGGCGAGAACGTCCGCGCGCTGCCGATCGACGCCGACCGTCGCCTCCGGCCGGACGCGCTCGCGGTGGCCGTCGACGACGACCGTCGCGCCGGGATCTCGCCCGTTGCCGTCGTCGCCACGGCGGGGACGACCCTGACCGGCGCCGTCGATCCGATCGACGCGATCGCAGACGTCTGCGCCGACCGGGGAGTGTGGCTGCACGTCGACGGCGCCTACGGCCTCCCCGCGGTTGCCGCTCCCTCCACAGCCGCCCTCTTCGCCGGGCTGGCCCGGGCCGACTCGGTCACCCTCGACGCGCACAAGTGGCTCTTCCTCCCGAAGGCCTGCAGCGTGCTGCTCGTCCGGCGCCGCGAGGATCTCAGGGCCGCGCTCGCCCACGAGGAGGCGTACCTCCTCCACGAGCGCGGCGATCACCACATGGTCGACATCACGCTCGAGTACTCGCGCCCGTTCCGTGCGCTCAAGCTCTGGCTCGCCTTCCGGGCGCACGGCGCCGAGGCCTTTCGGGAGGCGATCGAGCGGAACCTCGGGCAGGCACGCCTGCTGCTGGCCGAGATCGAGAGCCGCCCCGGCGTCGAGCTCGTCGGGCCGCCGCCCCCGCTCTCGATCGTGCCCTTCCGGCATGCCCCGCCGGGAGTTGCCGACCTCGACGCCCACAACGCCAGGCTCGTCAGGGCGCTGCAGGAGGACGGGCGGGTCTGGATCGCCCCCGCGACGATCGACGGCGCGGTCTGCCTGCGCCCCTGCATCGTCAACTTCCGCACGTCGGACGACGACGTCCGGGCGCTCGTCGAGGTGACGTGCGAGGTGGGAGAGCGGCTGGCGTCGAGTTGAAGAGCGCGCGCCGGATCGGGTAGCGTCGCCCACAATGAGCGGCAGGCTGCGCATCGGCGTCGACATCGGCGGGACCTTCACCGATCTCGTCGCCGCCTCCGACGACGGCCGCGTGTTCGAGGCGAAGACGCCGTCCGATCGCGCGCACCCGGATCGCGCGCTGCGCGCCGGCCTCGAGCTGCTCGCCGAGCGCGCGGGCTCTGCCGACCTGGCGACGCTCCTGCAGGACACCCGCATCGTGATCCAGGGGACGACGGTGGCGATCAACGCCGTCCTGCAGCGGCACGGCGTCCGCACGGGGCTCCTCTGCACCGACGGCTTTCGCGACACGCTCGAGATCCGGCACGGCTACAAGGAGGAGCGGTACGTCTTCCCGCACGACCCGCCGCCCGTGCTCGTCCCTCGTGAGCTGAGGCTGACGGCAGCGGAGCGAGTCGACAGCGACGGGCGCGTCCGCACCCCGCTCGACGAGCGCGACGTCGAGGCGGCCGCCGCGCGGTTCGCGGAGGCCGGCGTCGAGGCGGTGGCCGTGTGCTTCCTCTGGTCGTTCCTCGAGCCGGCTCATGAGCGCCGGGCGGGCGAGATCCTCCGGGAACGGCTGCCCGGCGTCTTCGTCACGCTCTCCTCCGACGTGCTGCCGCGCATCCGCGAGTACAACCGGGTCAGCACGACCGTCCTCAACGCCTACGTCGGCCCGATCGTCGCGCGCCATGTCAGCCGGACGGAGGGGATCCTGCGCGACCTCGGCTTCGAGGGGCGCATCCGGTACGTCCAGTCGAACGGGGGGCTCGCCGAGGCGCGCGAGGTGACCGAGCGGCCCGTCCTCCTCCTCGTCTCCGGGCCGGCGGCCGCGCCCGCGGCAGCGCTGCAGTTCGAGCGCCTCGCCGGGCGCGACCTGATCACGATCGACATGGGCGGCACGAGCTTCGACGCGGTGCTCGTCCGCGACGGCCTCCCCGACATGCGGAGCGTCACCGACGTCAACCGCTACCGGGTCGCGACGCCGCTGATCGACGTCCACACGATCGGCGCCGGCGGCGGCAGCATCGCGACCCTCGACGCCGGCCTTCTCCGCGTGGGGCCGGAGAGCGCCGAGGCCGATCCCGGCCCGGCCTGCTACATGCGCGGCGGCCTCCGCCCGACGGTCACCGACGCCAACGTCGTCTGCGGCCTGCTGAACCGGGAGCGGCTGCTCGGCGGGCGCTTCCCGATCGACGCCTCCCTCGCGGCCCGCGTGATCCAGGAGGAGGTCGCGGCGCCCGCGGCGCTCGAGGTCGAGGACGCCGCGGCCGGCGTGATCGAGGTGGTGACCCGCAACATGGCCGACGCGATCCGCGAGATCACGATCCGACGCGGCCACGACCCGCGTGACTTCTCGCTCGTCTGCGGCGGCGGCGCCGGTGGGCTCCACGCGGCGCGGCTCGCCGAGGAGCTCGGCATCCGGACGGTCGTCGTGCCCCGGGTCGCCTCGGCGCTCTGCGCGTTCGGGGCCGTCGTCGCCGACCTCCGCCACGACGACGTGCGCTCCTGGGTCGCGGACACCGCCCAGCTCGACCTCGGCGCCCTCGCGGCGCTGCTCGAGAAGCTCGAGGGAGACGGGGCCGCCGCGCTCGCCGACGAGGGAGTCGGCGCCGCCGAGATGCGGTTCCTGCGCTCGCTCGACCTGCGCTACCGCGATCAGGTCTGGGAGGTGACCGTCGACGTCACCGGCGTCGACCTCCACGATGCGGCCGCCGCTCGGTCGGAGATCGAGGGGCGCTTCCACCGGCGCCACCAGGAGCTCTACGACTTCAGCCAGCCCGACCATGCGTGCGAGCTGATCTCGCTGACGGTGACCGCGATCGGCCTCTCGCCGCCGCTCGCGCTCGCGGCGGGCGGCAACGTCCCTGCCCCGGCGGGCGTTCCGGAGACGCGAGACGTTCGCTTCCACCGCACCGCACCCGCCCGTGCGACTGCGGTCGTGGCGGGGGTCGAGGTCGGAGTGGGGTGGAGCCGGCCCGGCCCGCTGATCGTGGAGGAGCCGAACACGACGATCGCCGTCCCGCCCGGATGGGAGGCCAGCTTCCACGCGCACGAGCAGTGCTACGCGCTGACGAGGGCGGCCGATGGCTGACGTCGACCCGATCACGCTCGCGGTCGTCTCGGGCGCGCTCTCCTCGGCCGTCTCGGAGATGTCGGTGGTGATCGAACGGACGGCGCGGTCGCCCGTGGTCGCGCTCTCCCACGACTACTCGAACGCGGTCTACACGACCGTGAACGGCTTCCCGGAGATGGTCGTGCAGGGCGAGGATCAGCCCTGCCACCTCGGCGGCATGCTCGCCTCGGTGAAGACGGTCGCCGAGCGATTCGCGGGCAACCTCGCTCCGGGCGACGTGATCCTCGGCAACGACCCGGCCGCCAACGGCACCCACCTCCTCGACATCGACGTCGTCCAGCCGGTCTTCCACGACGGCCGGATCGTCGCCTGGGCCTGCTCGCGCGCGCACGAGATCGACATCGGCGGCCCCGTTCCCGGCGGCTACAACCCGAACGCCGCCGACATCTACGCCGAGGGCCTGCGCATCCCGCCGACGAAGCTCGTCGAGGCCGGCCGGATGCGCGACGACGTCCTCGAGCTCATCATCGCGAACGTCCGCTCGACGCAGCTCTTCGAGGGCGACCTCGGCGCCCAGCTGTCCGCCGTCCGCGTCGCGGCGCGCCGCGTCCACGAGCTGTTCGAGCGGTACGGTGCCGGGGTCGTCGAATCGGCGATGGCGGAGCTCCTCGACCGGGCCGAGCGTCTCGCCCGCGAGCAGATCGCGGCGAT
>VGCB01000197.1 GCA_016870235.1 Actinomycetota bacterium
ATTTCCGGCATTAGCTGATTGCCTACTCCGATCTGAAGCCAGACGCGGGGTACGGGCCTCACCCCGACGCCGCGACGTCTTCTCGGAGAACGCGCGCCGGCTCCTGCGCCTCGCGTAGCCACGGGTCGGCGGCTGCCCCGTGGGCCTACTCGAAGATCTCCTCGACGAAGAAGCGAGCGGCGGCGTCGAGGCGATCCCCGAACGTCGCCGCTGCCACCGCCAGAACCTCGGTTGCCTGCGAGAGGCCGAGTGCGGCCGCCAGCAGGCGGACGTCCGCCTCGTCCTCGCCGACGCGGTGCGCGAGGACCTTCAGTGCGAGGAGCATCCGCGCCGAGGCCGTGGAGACGCGAAGCCCGGGGACGTCGAGTGCGACGGCCGCGCCTTCGTCCGTCCCTGCCAGGAAGCCCTTCACCGCGTCGTTGAGCCAGCCGTCCTCGGCCCAGCCAGCGTCGGCCATCGCGTCCGCGATCTCGTAGATCGTTGCCTTCGGCTCGAAGACAGCATCGATGTCCCGCGTCGTCCGGCGCTCGTCGAAGGCAAGCGCGATCGCCGCCCCACCGACGACGTACATCTCACCCCTGACCCCGTTCTCGTCCAGTCGGCGGCCGAGCTCGGTCAGGGCCGCGGTGATCTCGTCGCGCGTCATACGCGGGCCATCGACCGCTCCGGCCAGAAGACGCCGCGACGCTTGAGGGCGATCGGGGTCTGCGCGATCGCGATCGCCCGGAATCCCTGCACGTTGCTGACGAACCAGAAGCGCTCGAGGAACCGGCTCTCGTCGAGCACCCAACGCGGGCAGCGGAGCGAACGTGTCGCGGCCAGGTGCTCGGCGATGCCGGCGAGGAGCGCGTCGGCCTCGGGCGCGCCGGTCGGTGGCGGCTCCTCTTCGATCAGCCGCTCGAGATCTGCGTCGGCGAGCCGGCTCACCTGATCGAGGAAGTCGCGGACGGGAATCATCACGTTGCCGTCGGCGGCGATGCGCCGAGCGGTCTCGGCGAGCGACGACGACCTGTCGACACGCTGCCTCGGGGCCAGGCCGTCGTCGTCCGGCACGTACGACCCTTCGCGGATCCGATCGAGGAGGCCCATGGCCTGAGGGTACTCGCCCCGCGCGTACGAGCACATCCCCGGGCGACTACCCTTGGATCATGCCCGGAGAGTTCCCGACCGTGCTCGAGCTCGTCGGCTCCACGCCGATCGTGCGGCTCGCGAGCTTCGGAAAGGAGACGGGTGCGACGCTCCTCGCGAAGCTCGAGTTCCTCAACCCGGGCGGCTCGAACAAGGACCGGATCGGGCTCGCCATGATCGAGGCGGCCGAGCAGGACGGGCGCCTCAAGCCCGGTGGCACGATCGTCGAGCCGACCTCCGGCAACACCGGCGTCGGACTGGCGCTCGCGGCTGCGCACAAGGGCTACCGCTGCATCTTCGTGATGCCGGACAAGATGAGCCAGGAGAAGATCTCGACGCTCCGCGCGTACGGCGCCGACGTCGTGATCACGCCGACGGCAGTCGAGCCCTCCTCCCCCGAGAGCTACTACTCGGTCTCCGCACGGCTCGCCGAGGAGATCCCCGGCGGCTTCAAGCCCGACCAGTACTCGAACCCTGCCAACCCCGCCGCGCACTACCGCACGACCGGGCCGGAGATCTGGGAGCAGACGGGCGGCGAGATCGACGCGATCGTGATCTCGGTCGGCACCGGCGGCTCGATCACCGGCATCGGCCGCTACCTGAAGGAGCGGCGCCCCGAGATCCTGGTCGTCGGCGCCGACCCCGAGGGCTCCGTCTTCACGGCGGACGACACCCACGGCGTGCACGGCTACCTCGTCGAGGGGATCGGGAAGGATACGTGGCCGCAGACGCTCGACCCCGAGGTCGTCGACCGCTGGGTGCGCGTCTCCGACCGCGACACCTTCCTGACCGCGCGCCGCCTCGCCCGCGAGGATGGGCTGCTCGTGGGCGGCTCCGCGGGCACTACCGCCTGGGCCGCGCTGCAGGTCGCGCGGGAGCTCGGGCCGGGGAGTCGCATCCTGATGACCTTCCCCGATGGCGGCAAGTCGTACCTGTCCAAGTTCTACGACGACAACTGGATGATCCAGTACGGCTTCCTCGAGCGGCGCACGCCGACACCGACCGTCGAGGACGTCCTGCGGTTCAAGGCGGCGCCCGGCCACGACGAGGTGCCGGGGCTCGTCGTCATCGACACGCACAAGAAGGTCGGGGCCGCGATCGACCTGATGCAGCGCTACGGGATCTCCCAGCTGCCGGTCGTCAGGGCCGAGCCGGTCGAGTCCCTCGCCGACGTCGTCGGCTCGATCCAGGAGCGGAGCCTGCTCGACCGCGTCTTCCGGAACGCCGACGCCTTGAACGAGGACATCGCGGTCGCGATGCAGCCGCCGCTCGCCACGGTCGACATCCACGCCTCGATCGACGAGGTGTTCGCTGACTTCTCCGGCTCTGCCTCCGCGGTCGTCGTCGCGTCGCTCGGCGCGCCGGTCGCGATCCTCACCCGCTCCGATCTGCTCGAGTTCCTCGCTGCCCGCCGCTCCCAGGTCGACGCCTGAGCTACGGTTGCGTCGATGGGGCTGATCGAGGCGCTGAAACGGCTGGTCGGACGGGCCGAGGACGCCGTCACCGACGCGGAGCTCGGGCTGCTCGGCGCCGTCCACAAGGCGGAGGACGCGGTCGACGACGCCACTGGCGGGCGCTACTACGACGCGGTCGAGCGGATCGACGAGGAGGCGAACGAGCTCGGCGAGCGACTCCATCTCGACGATCCGCGGCTCGAGGAGCCCGGCGAGAGGTAGCGGCGCTCCCCGTCCGGGTATAGGCTCCCGGCATGGGAATCCTGGACAAGATCCTCGGTAGGGCGAAGGGCGCAGCGCAGGACGTCGCCAAGGAGGCAGGCGACCTCGCCTCGCAGGCGAAGGAGACGGCTGCGGGCCTCGCGGAGAAGCACGGCGACAAGGTCACGGACGCGATCGACAAGGCCGCGGACTTCGTCGACGACAAGACCGGCGGCAAGCTCTCGAGCGTCACCGACAAGGTGTCGGAGGGCGCAGAGAAGGCCGTCGACGCGCTCAAGGGCGAGGCGGGAGACGCCGCCGACGCAGCCACCGAAGCGGCCGACGCAGCAGCAGACGCCGCCGAGGGCACGAAGCCCTCCGCGTAGTCCCCGCCGAACCGTCTCGACCGAGCGTTGACGCACCCGGCAGAGCCGGCAGCGTCAGCGTGCGCGGATGAAGCTCGCCTCGTGGGCCCGCCGGTTCGCGGCGCGCAGCTCCTCCGTGTCGAGCGCCCCGACCTCCGCCAGGAGCTCGAACTCGTCCCGGAGGTGCGTGCGCATCATCTCGGGCCCGTCCGTCGCGATCGTCACCGGCACGCCCCGGTCGGCGAACGTCCAGAACGTGTCGCGCAGCGCGTCTCGGTCGGGCAGCGCCCGCGTGAGCAGGTTCGACGTGGGGCAGATCTCGAGCACGATCCCCGCCTCCGCGATCGCCGCCATCAGCGCGTCGTCGTGGCGCGCGAGGATCCCGTGGCCGATCCGGTCCGGACGGAGGTGCTCGACGACCTCGCGGATCTCGTCGAGGCCGTGGTCGCCGCCCTCCTCGCCGACGTGGATCGTGACGCCGAGACCGGCCGCGCGCGCGGCATCGACCATCGGCCGCAGCTGCATGTAGTCGTAGCGCGCACCTCCCGGTCGCGGCCCGGCGATGTCGACGCCGACGACGCCGCGGTCGGCCCAGCGCACGGCCTTCTCGACGACGACCTCGTTCTGGCGCCGGTCGAACGTGCGGTCCATCATCAGGATCAGTCCGGCACGGACCTGCGGGTACTCGAGCGCCGCCCGGTCGAGGCCGCGGATCGCGGCGAGGATGATGTGGTCGAGATCGCGCTCGCCGCCGCGGTTCCGCTTCATCGGGTTGAAGCGGAGCTCGAGCGTCGTGATCCGCTGCGAGCGGTACGCGCCGCCGATCGCCCCGTGCACCGAGCGCTCGACCGCGAGCGGGGAGGACTGGATCAGCTCGGTCCAGTGGTAGATCGCGTCGAGCGCGTCGAGGTCGGGCACGCCGCGCGGATCCGAGACGGTCACGAGCCGGTCGAACTCCCAGTAGTCCTTGACCGGCAGGGCGATCCCCTGCTCGTGCGCGAGGCTCCAGAGGATGTCGCTCGCGACGGAGCCGCCGAGGTGGGTGTGGAGCTCCGCGAGCCCCTCGTCCGCGGGAATCATCGGCGGAGTGTAATCCGGTCTTGTTGATTGCCTGCCTGGCCGCTCGGCTGGGGCCGGGGCTTGGGTTCGGGCGCTTCGTGTCCTGAAGCCAGGGGAACGAGGTTCCCCTTGGGAACCCCTCCCTTGTTCTGCGCCGGTGGGGCGTGGGTGTTTGCCGGAACCGTCCGACTGAAGTCGGACGGGGGAGGAGGAGGCGGCTGCCTGGGCTCCCGCGTCTGGCTTCAGCCAGACGCGTCCCTGGCCGCGGCTAGACGAGCTTCAGCACCTTCCCGATCCCGCGCACGCCTTGCCGGATGCGGTGCTCGTTCTCGACGAGCGCGAAGCGGACGTGACCCTCGCCGCCGGGGCCGAAGCCGACACCGGGCGAGACGGCCACCTTCGCCTCGCGGGCGAGCATCTCGGCGAACGGGAGAGAGCCCATGCTCCGGTACGGCTCCGGGATCGCGGCCCAGACGAACATCGTCCCCTTCGGCTTCGGGATCTCCCAGCCGACGCGCGCGAGCCCTTCGCAGAGCGCGTCGCGGCGGGAGCAGTACACCTCGCTCACCGCCGTCGGCGTCTCCGGCGCCTCGTTCATCGCCGTGATCGCGGCGATCTGGATCGGCTGGAACGTCCCGTAGTCGAGCCAGCTCTTGAGCCGGGCGAGCGCCTGCACCGCGGGGCCGTTGCCGACGACGAAGCCGACCCGCCAGCCGGCCATCGAGAACGACTTCGTCAGCGTGTAGATCTCGACCGCGACCTCGTCGGCGCCCGGCACCTGCAGGATCGACGGCGGCTCGTAGCCGTCGAATGCGAGGTCGGCGTAGGCGAAGTCGTGGACGACGAGGATCCCGTGCGTGCGCGCGAACTCGACGACGCGCTCCATGAACGCGAGATCGACCGTGGCGGTCGTCGGGTTGTGCGGGAACGAGAGGACGAGGACGCGCGGCCGCGGTTGGGCGCGCTCCCACGCCTGTTGCAGGTTCCCGAACAGATCCTCGTCGGGCCCCATCGCAACCTGGAAGACGCCGGCGCCCGCGAGGATCGGCCCGTGGATGTGGATCGGGTAGCTCGGCGCCGGGACGAGCGCGGCGTCTCCGGGCTCGAGCAGGACCCACATCAGGTGGACGAACCCCTCCTTCGCACCCATCGTCGTCACGACCTGCAGGTCGGGGTCGAGCTCGACCCCGAACCGCCGGAGGTACAGGTCGGCCGCGGCCAGTCGCAGCTTCGGGATCCCCTTCGAGGCCGAGTAGCGGTGGTTGTGCGGCTTCTGCGCGGCCTCGGCGAGCTTCGCGACCGCGGCGTCCGGCGACGGGAGGTCGGGGTTGCCGAAGCCGAGGTCGACGACGTCGTCGCCGGCGCGGCGGAGCTCGAGCGTGAGCTCGCGGATCACCGCGAAGACGTACGGGGGCAGCTCTCCGACACGCCGGAACTCCATTGGAAGGTTGTAGCTGCTCGCCGCTACCGCTGAGCGCAGTCGACGCCGGGTCGCGCCGGGCGGCGCGCTCAGCGTCCCGAGGGGATCGCCGCGGCGACGGCGGCGCGCATCGGCTCGAGCCAGGCCGGGTCGACGACGTGCGGGACGGAGGTCTCGAGGTACACGGGCTCGGCTCCCGACTCCGCGAGCGCATCCCGGGCCGCGCGACCGTAGTCGG
>VGCB01000198.1 GCA_016870235.1 Actinomycetota bacterium
CGGTGCACCGTCCGGATCATCTCCTCGTGCTCGGCCACTGCGGTGGCGCCGTAGGGAAGGGACGGGTTCGTCGAGGAGGGGAGCACGTTCTCGTGCGAGACCGCCTCCAGGAGGTTGACCGGGCCGCCACCGCAGCCCTCGACGTGGTAGAGGTGGACGCCACGACCGCCGATCGCGGCGAGCGACTCCTCGAGCGTCGCCGTCTCGCCGAGCCCGTCGAGGTGCATCGCCACCTGGATGTCGGCCTCCTCCGCGACGTCGAGCGCCGCGTCGAGGATGGCGGGGAACGCACCCGTGTCCTCGTGCACCTTGAAGCCGCCGACGCCCCAGTCGAGCATGTCGGCGATGAACGTCCGCTCGTGCGCGCTCGCGCGGGCGAGGGGGAGCAGGTTGATCGGGACGTCGCGCCACGCATCGAGAAGGCGCTCCATGTTCCCGCGCGGGCCGATCCCGACCTCCCAGGCGCCGCCGTAGCCCATCGCGACGACGGTCGTCACCGCGCCCGCGAGCGCCGGCTCGACGAGCATCGGCGAGTTGAGATGGACGTGGGAGTCGATCGTGCCGGGCGTCGCGATCAGCCCCTCCGCGGTCACGATCCCGGTCGCGGCGCTGATCGGCACGTCGATCCCGTCCATCGTGTCCGGGTTCCCCGCCCGGCCGATGCAGGCGATCCGGCCGTCCTTGATCCCGAGCGAGGTCTTGCGGACGCCGAGCACGGGGTCGACGAGCACGCAGTTCGCGACGACGGCGTCGAGCGCGTCGGCTCCGCGGAGGCGGCTAGTCGCGAGGAGGCCGTCGCGCACCGTCTTGCCGAAGCCGATCAGCGGCTCGGCTCCGGGGGCCGTGTCGTCGGCCTCGACCTCGAGCAGGAGGTTCGTGTCGCCCAGGCGGATCCGGTCGCCGGTCGTCGGCCCGTAGAGCGAGGCGTACCCGGCGCGGTCGAGGCTCATCGCGTCCAGATCGCCTCCGCATCGACCTCCGCCCCCGGCTCGATGCGCAGCGTCGCGCCCGCGGGCAGGTCGAGACGTGCGCCCTCGAGCTCGTCGCGCGGCGGGTCGATCGCGAGCGCTGCGCTCGTCCAGGAGAGCGGGAGGTGCGAGCCGAGCGAGGCCGGGAAGCGGCCGTCGTTGCGGATGCGGACGGCGACGCGGCGGGTCGCGACGGCCGCCGGCACCGGTCCGTCGCCGGGGATCACCTCGCCCGGCCTCATCGCACGAGGCGCTCCAGCGGCACGAGCCTCGATCCGTCGCCGAACACCGCCTCGACCTGCGCCTGCCCGGCGAGGAGGGCGGCGACGCCCGGCACCAGCTGCGACTCCTCGAACAGGCCGTGGACGGAGGCGCAGACCGTCGCGTAGTCGTCACCCGCCCGCGCGCGCTCGAGGACGACGTCGGAGGCGAGAGCGATCGCGTCGGGATGGCTGAGCGGGATCCCGTCCCGCAGCCGCCGGCGGGCCAGCTCGGCCGCGGTGAAGATCAGCAGGCGCTCGTGCTCGCGTGGGGTCAGCTGCATCAGCCGCGACCGCGGCCCAGGAAGCGACCGTCGCCGGGCGCACCCACGACCTCGCCCTCGGCGAAGATAGGCTTGCCGCGCAGGACCGTGTAGACAGGGTAGACGGTGAGCGCACGGCCGTGGAAGGGCGACCAGCGCTCCTGCTCGTGGTACTCGAGCTCGGCGGCGTCGAGCACCTTGCTGCCGTTCGTCTCGACGTGCAGAGGTCGGCATCGGCGCCGATCGCGATTGCGCCCTTGTGCGGATAGAGGCCGAAGAGCTTCGCCGGGGTCGTCGACAGCGCCTCGACGAGGAGCGGGAGCGCGACGCCGTGC
The DNA here is from genome assembly GCA_016870235.1 of Actinomycetota bacterium. The sequence continues at coordinate 1,827 of VGCB01000198.1, forward strand.
CGCGCCGCCTCGGTGGCGACGAGCGGCAGCATCCCCTCGAGCCCGTTGCCGGCACCGGGGAACTGCGTCCAGATGTCGGCGCCCGGCGTCTTGCCGGTCGGGGCGTGGTCGGAGGCGATCGTGTGGACGCGGCCGGCGGCGAGCGCCTCCCAGAGCCGATCGACGGAGGCGCGGTCGCGGCTCGGCGGGTTCCACTTGAGCCGCGTGTCGCCGGCCATCTCCTCGAGCGACATGCAGAGGTAGTGTGGGCACGTCTCGACCCAGACGTCGGCGCCGCCGGCGCGGGCCGCTGCGACCGCCTCCACCGTCTGGTGGGCCGTGACGTGCGCGATCACCGTGCGGGCGCCCGTGACGCCGGCGAGCAGCGCGACCTGCTGGGCGGCGGCGACCTCGGCGAACCAGGGGCGGGCCTCGTCCCAGGCGCCGATGTCCGTGCGGCCCTCGGCCCGGAGCCGCGCCGTCTCGTGGTCGACGATCGAGGCCTCCTCGCTGTGGACGACGACGGTGAGCCCGGCGCGGGCGCAGCGGCGCATCAGCGGACGTCGCCGCTGGCCGTGACGGCGGTTAGCGGCGCCGTGCCGTCGCTGCTTCTGGCGCTGATCTCGATCCCCCAGCTGCTCGACCAGGACTGGTCGGCGCCGAACGGGCTCGCGTGGGGCGGGGTTGCGTACGCGGCGATCGGCTCGGTCGTGATCGGCAACGGCCTGTGGTTCGTGGCGCTCAACCGCGTGGGCCCCGGGAAGGCGGGCGTCTACGCGAACCTGCAACCGGTGTTCGGGGTGCTGTTCGCGATCGTGCTGCTCTCGGAGTCGCTCCACGTCCTCGAGGTCGTCGGCGCGGCGGTGATCGGCGTCGGGATCCTCCTCGCCCGCCGGCGGCGCGCGCTCGAGCCCGCGGCGGCGGCGTAGGGCCACACCGGCCGTCCGGCGGCTCGGCCGGGTCAGGCGCGGTCGGCGCTCTCGAGGATCAGGCAGCCGAGGTACTCGAACGCGACGAGCGCCTCGTCGACGAACCGCGTCGCCTGCAGCTCGCTCGCGAACGGGAACGGCCTGCGCATCGGCTCGTCGTCCATGCCGGCGCCGACGGGGTGGACGGTCGCCTCGACGACGACCGCGCCGGTGCTCGCGACGGCGCGGAGCACGACGAGCGGCCGGGCCTCGTGGCGGATCTCGTGGCGGAAGAGCTCGACGCCGGCGTCGGCCGCCGGCGCCGGCTTCGCCTTCGCGGCCGCTTCCTTGCTCACTTCGCCTTGCGGGCGGCCTCCTCGCGCTCGCCGCCGTAGGGCAGGCGGTACCCGACGAGGTCCGCGATCGGCGGGGTGAGCGCCGTCCCGGCGAGCGCGGCAAGGACGAGGAGCAGGCCGAGCCGGAACCGCGGCGAGGGGTGACGCCAGTGTCCGCGTGTGCCGCCCCACGCCTCCATCGCAGGATCCTCGCGGGCGGGTGGTGGCGAGACAACGTCCGGATGGGGGATCCGCGCTCACGTAGACTCGCGCGGTGGGCCGGTTCACGACGTGAGCGCCTCCCCTGACCCGGCGCACCTCATCGGCCTCCGCTTCCCCGACGGCGAGTACACGATCACCGAGGAGGAGAACGCGAGGCTCCGCGACATCGTCGACGGCCCCGAGCTTCCCCCGGGGGTCGCGCACCCCGTCTTCTGCCACCTCGCCACGCACGTCGGCAAGGGCGTCACGTTCGCCGCTCTAGCGGAGCTCGTCGGCTCGTCGAACGACGCCGGGTTCCTCTTCGGCGGCGGCTCGTTCTCGTTCGGGCAGCGACTCGAGGTCGGCAGGAGATACGTCGTGCGCGGAGGCATCACCGCGGCCGAGTCGCGCATCGGCGCCCGGACGGGCCGGTTCGACGTGATCTCGACGAGCCTCGACCTCGTCGACCCGGAGACCGGCGACGTCGTCGCGACCTCGGTCGAGCACTACATCTGCCCTCGCGGCGAGGTCTCTGCATGAGACGTCCTGTCGCCGGCGAGGAGATCCCGCCGTACGTGATGAGCGAGATCACGACCGACCGCGTGCGGGCGTTGATGGAGCTGATGCGCGACACGAACCCGGTGCACGACGACCCGGAGCTGATCGCGCGCCGCGGGCTGCGCGGCCCCGTCAACCAGGGGCCCGCGAACCTCGCGTACATGCTCGACATGCTGTTCGCGTGGGCGGGACCGGAGCTCGAGATCGAGCGATTCGACTTCCGCTTCCACGAGATCGTCGTCCCCGGCGACACGGTGACGGCGCGGGGCACGGTTCGCTCCGCGGCGGAGAACGACGACCTCACCCGCGCCGAGTGCGACGTCCGGCTCGAGCACGCCGACGGAAGCATCGCCGTGTCTGGCACCGCCGTCGTCAGGATCCCGGCTCGATGATCGATCGCTCGGAGGTGCTGCCCAACCGGCTCGCGGCGCGGGCGGCTGCGACCCCCCAGCGCGTCTACGTCCGCGCTGTGGACGGCGAGGCGTGGACGTACGCCGACCTCGAGGAGCGCGTGCGCATGTGGGCCACCAGGCTCGCCGGTGTCAGCGTCCATCCCGGCGACCGGGTGATCGTGATGCTGCCGAGCTCGGCGACGGCGATCGCCGTCTGGCTCGCGATCGCCCGGCTCGGGGGAGTCGAGGTGCCCGTCAACATCGCCTATCGCGGCCGCTTCCTCGTCCATCTCGTGACGAACGCGGGAGCAGCCGTCGCCGTCGTCGACGCGGCCTTCGTCGACCGGTTCGCCGAGGTGGAGGACGAGATCCCCGACTGCCAGCAGGTTCTCGTGGTCGGCGGGCCGCCGGCGGCCGGCCTCGCGCGCATCGAGCTCCGACCGGCGGCGGACGTCCCGGCAAGCCCCGTGCCGGAGCTCGCGGAGCCCGACGCCAGCGAGATCGCGACGATCCTCTACACCTCGGGCACGACCGGCGCCTCGAAGGGCGTCCTCGTCACCTGGGAGCAGGTGCACTGGACGGCGTCCCGGTGCCCGCCCCTCGAGGGGCGCGACGAGAGCGACGTCTTCTACTCGCCGTTCCCGCTCTTCCACATGAGCGGCAAGCTCGCGGTCTGCGCCGCGGCGATCCTCGGCGGCGAGATCGTGATCCGCTCCTCGTTCTCGACGAGCGAGTTCTGGAGCGACGTCGACCGCTACGGCGTCACGACCGCGCTCCTGATCGGCTCCACCGCCAACTTCGTCGCGAAGCTCCCGGCGCGGCCCGAGGACGCCGACCACAGCCTCCGTAACGTCCTGATCGCGCCACCGCCGGACGACGTCGCCGCCTTCAATCGCAGGTTCGGCGTTCGATGCTCAGCGGTGTTCAACATGACGGAGCTCTCGTGTCCGATCTCGACGGGCTGGGACCAGGAGCTCCTCGTTCGCGGCAGCGTCGGTCGCGTGCAGCCCGGCTACGAGGTGCGGCTCGTCGACGATCTCGACCGGCCCGTCGTCGTCGGCGAGATCGGCGAGATCGTCGTCCGCGCCGACGAGCCCTGGCGGCTGATGCAGGGCTACTGGGGCATGCCCGACATGACCGTTGAGGCCTGGCGGAACCTCTGGTTCCACACGGGCGACCTCGGTCGCATGGAGCCCGACGGCGCGTACTTCTTCCTCGATCGCAAGAAGGACGCGATCCGACGTCGCGGCGAGAACATCTCCTCGATGGAGCTCGAGGCGGAGATCGCGGAGCACGAGCACGTCCTCGACGTCGCCGTCGTCGGCGTCCCGGCCGAGCTCGGCGAGGAGGACGTGAAGGCGTTCGTCGTGCCGCGGTCGCAGGCGTTCACGCCCGAGGGCCTGATCGCCTTCCTCGAGCCGCGCGTCCCCGCGTTCATGCTCCCGCGCTACGTCGTCGTCCTCGACGAGCTGCCGCGGACGCCGACCGAGAAGATCCAGAAGCACGTGCTGAAGGCAATGTCGCCCGACGGCCACACCTGGGAGCGCCGCGAGCGACCGTGATGGATCTGCGCGCGGCCCATCGCCGGACGCTCCGCGTCCTCTTCGCCTCGCAGATGCTCGCTGGGGCAGGGCTCGGCGCGGGCGTCACCACG
>VGCB01000199.1 GCA_016870235.1 Actinomycetota bacterium
GTCGATGCTGGCCACATCCGCGCGGTGTTGAAGGACTTCAACGAGCGCGGGTTCGCGGCGTTGCGGCCAGGCCGTTCGCCTGGCAGGCCCCGGCGTATCGATGAGCCCACGCGCGAGCGGGCAGGGCAGATCGACCTCGCGATGCAGCTCTCGCCGCAGGAGGCTCAGCCCTTCAAGGACAACTCGAAGTACACGCACTACCAGCTGCCGATCTCGGCCCACCGCCAGCGCGCGCAGAACATCGCGCTCGCGAAGCAGCTCCTCGCCGCGGCCGGGGCGTCGAGCCTCAAGTTCAACCTGACCACCTGGAACTTCCTCGACCATACGGACCACGCGGCCTCGATCCAGGCGTACGCGCGCGAGGCCGGGATCGAGATGGGCGTCGAGGTGATGGACGTCGGCAAGTACTACGACGCCGAGCCGGCCGGGGCCGACTACGCCTCGACGACGCCGTGGCTCAACCGCACCTGCACGCTCACCGAGTACGGCGCCCGTGGCGTGCCGAACATCTACCTCACGCGCTGCTACCAGTCGACGGGCGACTGGAACGCGTCGCACTACAAGAACCCCGAGTTCGACTCGCTCGCCAACACGTACCTCGGCGCCGCCGACGTCTCCACGCAGCGGAAGGCGACCAAGCGGATGACCGGCCTGCTGCTTCGCGACACGCCGGTGATCACCGACTACTTCATCAACTACGTGACGGCGAGCTCGTCGAAGGTGAAGAACTACGTGCCCGAAGGCCTCTCGCACGTCCGGCTTGCGAAGGTCGGGCTCGCGTAGCCGACGGCCGGGGGGTCGGGTCGTGCGCGGCCGCAACCCGACTCCCCGGTCTCGACAACAGCCTCGGTGACGCGCTTCCTCCTCAAGCGGCTCGGACTTGCGCTCGTCACGCTCGTCCTGCTCAGCGTGATCGTCTTCGCCGTCTCGTCGGTGCTGCCGGGCAACGTCGGGCGCGCCGTGCTCGGTCCCTTCGCGACGCAGGAGTCGGTCGACGCGCTCAACGAGCAGCTCGGCACCGATCGCCCGGTCGTGACGCAGTACGTCGACTGGGCCGGCCGCCTGCTGCGCGGCGACCTCGGCACGTCGCTCTCGAAGCAGGTGCCCGCCTGGGATCTCCTCGGCCCCGCGCTCGTCCGGTCGCTGAAGCTCGCCGCGATCGCGTTCCTGATCTGCGTCCCCATCTCGATCCTGGGCGGGATCGTCGCAGGGCTCCGCTACGGCCGGCCGGCGGACAAGGCAATCACGATCGCCGGGCTCTCGCTCGCGGCGATGCCGGAGTTCGTGTCGGGCATCGTCCTCATCCTCGTGTTCTCGATCTGGCTGCGGTGGCTGCCGGTCACCGCCCAGTGGGACGAGGGCGCGGGCTTCCTCACGCAGGTCGAGCACCTGGTGCTGCCGGGCCTGACGCTGACGCTCGTCCTCTTCGGGTACATCGCCCGGATCACGCGGGCCGGGATGGTCGAGGCGCTCGACTCCGACTACGCGCGCACTGCGTTCCTCAAGGGGCTTCCGCCGTCGCTCGTGATCCGGCGCCATGTGCTCCGGAACGCGCTGCTGCCGACGATCGCCGTCGTCGCCGTGCAGATCGGCTACCTCGTCGGCGGCCTCGTCGTCGTCGAGGTGCTCTTCAACTACCAGGGCGTCGGCAGCCTCATCTACGAGGCGGCGCGCCAGAAAGACCTGCCGCTGCTCACCGCCGGCGTCCTCGTCGTGGGCGTGACCTACCTCCTGGTGACGCTCGTCGCGGACGTCCTGTACGCGTTGCTCAATCCACGCATCCGGCTCGCGGGGGCGGAATGAGCGCGGCCGAGTCGACGGCGGGCGCCGAGGCGAGGACGGCGCGGCTCGAGCGGCTGCGACTCCTCGCACGCTCGCCGACGGTCGTCGCAGGAGCCCTGATCGTGCTCTTCTGGACGGTCTGCGCGCTCGTTCCCGGTCTCGTGGCGCCGCACGACCCGATCTTCGACAACCAGTTCGAGACGAACTCGAGGCCGACCTGGGAGCACCCGTTCGGGACGGACACGAACGGCCGGGACATCCTCTCGCGCGTCCTCGCCGGGTCGCGCAACGTGCTCACGATCGCACCGGCGGCGACGCTCCTCGGCACCGTGCTCGGCACGCTCATGGGGCTCGTGACGGGCTACTTCCGCGGCCTCGTCGACGACGTCGCGGGCCGCGCGATCGACGCCGTGATGTCGCTGCCGCTGATCGTGACCGCGATCCTGATCGTCACCGCGATCGGAACGTCGGGCACATGGGTCGTCGTGGTCATCATCGGGCTCATCTTCAGCCCCGTCGTCTCGCGCACGGTTCGCGCCGCCGTCCTCGCGGAGACCGAGCTCGACTACGTCCAGGCGGCGCGGCTGCGGGGCGAGCGCGCTCCGTACATCATGTTCGCCGAGATCCTCCCGAACGTGATGTCGCCCGTCGTCGTCGAGTTCACCGTGCGCCTCGGCTACGCGATCTTCACGGTCGCCTCGCTCACGTTCATCGGCTTCGGCGTCGCCCCGCCGTCGCCCGACTGGGCGGCGCAGATCAACCAGTACTACACGTTCGTCGACCCCTACTGGTGGATGACGCTCTTCCCGGCGCTCGCGATCGCGTCGCTCGTCGTCGCGGTCAACCTCGTCGCAGACGGCATCCGCGAGGCCTACGAGCGGTGACGGCCCCGGTCCTCGACGTCGCGAACCTGGAGGTCGCCTACCGCGTGCGCGGCGTCGACCGGCCCGTGCTTCGCGGCGTGTCGATGACGGTCGATCGCGGGGAGTCGTACGGCCTCGTCGGCGAGTCCGGCTGCGGCAAGTCCACCGCTGCGCTCGCCGTCGTCCGCTACCTGCCGCGCAACGGCAAGGTGCAGGGCGGCTCGGTCGCCGTCGCCGGAAGGGACGTGCTCGCGCTCCGCGGCCGGGAGCTCCGCGGCTACCAGGCGCGGACGGTGTCGATGGTGTACCAGAACCCGGGCACCGCTCTCAACCCGGCGCTCCGCGTCGGCAGCCAGGTGGTCGAGGCGCTCACCGTCCTCGGCGCCGCGCGCGGCGAGGCGCGCGAACGCGCGCACGAGGCCCTCGCGCGCGTTCAGATCGCCGACCCCGCGATGGTCATGCACCGGTACCCGCACCAGCTCTCGGGCGGCATGCAACAGCGAGTGGTGATCGCGATGGCACTCGCCAAGGATCCGGCGCTCCTGATCCTCGACGAACCGACGACGGGGCTCGACGCGACCGTCGAGGCGGAGGTGCTCGACCTCGTCGTGCACCTCCAGCGCGAGCTTCACACCGCCGTTGTCTTCATCTCCCACAACCTCGGCGTGATCGCGAGGATGTGCGATCGCGTGGGCGTCCTCTACGCCGGACGTCTGGTCGAGGAGGGCCCCGTCGAGGCGGTGCTGCACGAGCCCCGCCATCCCTACACGGTCGGGCTGCTGCGCTGCATCCCGCGCGGAGGCGTCCGCAAGGACCACGGTCGCCTGGACACCATCCCCGGGTTCCTTCCGAGCCTCGGCGCTCGGCTCGACGGCTGCGTCTTCTCCGACCGCTGTGCGCTCGCCGACGACCGTTGCCGGAGCGAGGAGCCCCCGCTCGAGACGGTGGGGCCTGGCCACGACGCCCGCTGCTTCCACCACAGGCGCGCGCTCGAGCTTCCGCGGGCGGAGGCCGAGGACCTCGGGCGGGCGACCGTCGACCGCAGCGGGACGCCGCTCGTGCGGTTCGACGGGCTGGGCAAGGTGTTCCGCCAGCACGGCCACGACGTGCCTGCGCTCGTCGAGGTCGCGGGCGCCATCTGGCCGGGCGAGACGCTGGGGCTCGTCGGCGAGTCCGGCTCGGGCAAGACGACCCTCGCGCGGGCGCTCCTCGGCATCGTCCATCCGACCGCCGGGCGCGTCGAGCTCGAGGGCCGTGTGCTGGCTCCGCGCTTCCAGAAGCGCACGCGGGACGAGCTCCGAGCGCTCCAGATCGTGTTCCAGAACCCCGACAGCGCCCTCAACCGCAGGCACTCCGTTCGCCGGATCCTCCTGCGCGCGCTGGCCAGGCTCGGAGAGGTCTCGGGAGACGACGCCGAGCGACGCGCGGCGGAGCTCGCTGAGCGCGTCCGCCTCTCCGAGCGGACGCTGACGCAGAAGCCGGTGCAGCTCTCCGGCGGGCTCAAGCAGCGCGTCGCGATCGCGCGTGCGTTCGCCGGCGAGCCGAAGCTCGTCGTCTGCGACGAGCCGACGTCCGCGCTCGACGTCTCCGTGCAGGCCGCCATCCTCAACCTGCTGGTGGAGCTCCAGGCCGAGCGCGGCGTCTCCTACCTCTTCATCAGCCACGACCTGGGCGTCGTGCGCTACATCTCGGACCGCATCGCCGTCCTCTACCTCGGGCGGCTCCTGGAGCTCGGCCTGGCCGACCGGGTCTTCGACGGGCCGCACCATCCGTACACCGAGGCGCTTCTCTCGGCGGTGCCGACGATCGACGGCGGCGGCAGGGACCGGATCAGGCTGGCCGGCGACGTGCCGAGCGCGTCCAGCCCGCCGTCAGGCTGCGTCTTCCACACGCGGTGCCCGCGCACGCTCGGCCGGGTCTGCGAGGAGTCCGAGCCGCCTCTCCGTGAGGTCGCGACCGGCCATCTGATGCGGTGCCATATCCCGCTCGAGGAGCTTCGAGCGTCGCAGGCGCAGCCCGCAGCTACCCCACCCGCGTCGTGAAGGCCTCGATCCCGTTCAGGTAGTCGAGCACGCGGTCGAGCGGCTCGACGTCGCCGAACTTGGCGTCGATGTCGAAGAGGTTCCATTCGACGACGCCGGGGACGCGGTCGCCGACGGCCTCGCGGACGACGATCGGCCGGAAGCCCTCGGCAATCGCGTCCTCGCAGGTGTGGCGCACGCAGCCGGCCATCGTCACGCCCGTGACGATGACGGTGTCGACGCCGTGCGCGTTCAGGAAGCTCGTCAGGTAGGTGCCGTGGAAGCCGCTCGCGCGCTTCTTCACGATCACCTGCTCGCCGGGCGCGGGAGCGATCCGATCGTCGATCTGCACCCACGGGTCGTCGACGTGGAGCAGCTCGACCGGGATCTTGTGGCGCCACAGGCCGCAGTCGGAGTTGGGGCCGTCGACGTCGGTGTAGGCGGTGGTCGTGTAGACGATCGGGATCCCCTTGGCGCGGCCCGCCTCGTTCAGCTGCTGCACGGCGGGGATGATCACGTCCATGCCGTCGCACGAGAAGGCGTGCCCGGGCTTCGTCCAGGCGTTCGCGAGGTCGATGTGGACGAGCGCGGGCCGCTTCCCGAACCCGATCCGACGTTGAAACCCCCGCTGCTGATAGATGCCGGTGTCGGCGTCGAAGATCGCCTTCAGCATCTCCTGGATTTCCATCGCCTCTCCTCTCGTGGTCGCGTCCGATCACTGTATACAGTGGATACATCAACTGTCAAGACGCCGCGACACACAGCGCCCCGTAGGATCGCACGATGCGTGCAGCCCGGTTCCACGGTCGACGCGACCTGCGCCTCGAGGAGATCCCCGAGCCCGCGCCCGGGCCGGGTGACGTCCTCCTCCGCGTGCTCTACGCGGGGATCTGCGGCACGGACGTGCACGAGCTCGAGCACGGCCCGATCTTCACCCCCGGCTCGACCCCGCACCCGCTCACAGGCGTCGTCAACCCGGTCGTGCTCGGCCATGAGCTCTCGGGCGAGGTGGTCGCCGTGGGCGAGGAGGTCACGCGCGTCCGTGCGGGCGATCTCGTCGCCGTCTACCCGCTCGAGACCTGCGGCGCGTGCCCGGCCTGCGCGGCCGGCGCGACGAACCTCTGCCCGCTGCGGGCGGGCCACGGGCTCGCGCGGGGCCACGGCGCCTTCGCGGAGCTGACGC
>VGCB01000200.1 GCA_016870235.1 Actinomycetota bacterium
ACAACAGCCGCTGCGCTCCCCCCGCCGAAACAAGAAGGCCCGCAAATAGCGGGCCTTCCAGGCATGGAGCCTTGACAACCCGACCCTCCATATCAGTACGGAGGCTGTGCGGCCCACCAGTCGCCAAGGGCCTTGAAGCTGTTCCAGAACGCCGTCTTCGCGTCGTGCTGGTCGAGGCTCGCGTCGATGTCCGGGGTGACGATCGCCTCCGTGGCGGGCGTGAATCGCTGCAGCTCGCCCTGCCGGCTGGGGTCGAGCGGGCTCGAGAGCGGGAAGGCGAGGGTCGCGAGGAACTCGACGGCCGGCTCGCCCATGACGACGAGGAGCTTCGGCTGCACGATGTGCAGCTCGCGCACGAGCCAGTCTCGCGCGTCCCCCGGATCCTCCGTCCCGAACTTGAGGCAGTTCGTGCCGTAGACGGCCAGCGGCTCCACGTTCAGCCGCTGGAGCGACTTCAGCAGGGCCTGGCCCGTGCGGCCGAAGTAGGCGACGCCCTCGTTGATCTCCTGCGGCTGCGGCTTCCACTTGAGCAGGAAGACGTCCGCGAGCGGATGGCCCGACCCGAGGACAGGCACGTGGAGCGCGTCACCCAAGCTCCGCAGCTCCTCGCCCAGCTCGTTGATCTCGGCGATTGCCTTGCGCAGGTAGCGCTCGTAGATCTCGTCGGTCGGCACGGCGGTCACGGAGCTCTCACACCTTCTGCGCCGCCGGAGGTTCTCCTTGGCTGGGACGCCGGCGTCTGACCGGGCCGGAGGCGAGGAGCGCGGTTCGCGGTGCCGCGCGGACGCGTCCGGCTGAAGCCAGACGCGGAGGTTGTTGCGGACGTTCCGTGGCCTCCCCGTCTGGCTTCAGCCAGACGGTTCCCGTCGCTCGGAGCCGCCGACGGTCTCGCCGCGGTTCGCTCCGACGCAGGATCGATCGGCGCGCCGCTCGGACGCACGCGTCTGGCTGAAGCCAGACGCGGAGGTTGCTGCGGACGTTCCGTGGCCTCCCCGTCTGGCTTCGGCCAGACGGTTCCCGTCGCTCGGAGCCGGGCGCCCCGAGCCGTCCGGCTCAGCCGCTCATGACACGCTCGGCGAACCGCTCCATCGTCTCCACGTCCTCGAGTGCCGCCGTGTCCTCGAAGCGCCCGATCTCGGCCACGAGCCGGTCGACTCCTGCCTCGTCGTACCGCCGTACGTCGTCGCGCGAGACGTCGGGGAGCACGCGGACGGTGATCTCGAACGGCGACCGGTCGCGGCCGGCCTCGCGGAGGAGCTGCCGCAGGCACGTCACCTTGGCCGCCGCGTCGGCGGGCGTCGGGCGGTGCCCGTACCATCCGTCGCAGAGCCGGGCCGCGCGCCGCAGCGCCGTCTCCGACTCACCGCCGACGACGATCGGCGGATGCGGCCGCTGGACGGGCTTCGGCTCGAACCTCGCCGCCTCGACCGAGCGCAACCGGCCGGCAAACGTCGGCTCCGCCTGCGTCCAGAGCGCCTTGATCAGGTCGATCCCCTCTTCGGTCGCGACCCCCCGCGAGGCGAAGTCGGCGCCGACGAGCGTGAACTCCTCCGCCAGCCAGCCGCTGCCGACGCCGAGGATCGCGCGCCCACCGGAGAGGATGTCGAGCGTCTGCACCGCGCGTGCCACCGCGACCGGCTCGCGCAGCGGCAGCACGAGGATGCCGGTAGCGAGCCGGATCCGCGACGTCGCCTGGGCGATCCAGGCGAGGACGGTGAGCACGTCGAGGATCGGCGCGTCGACGGGAAACGGGAGGCCGCCGTCGACCGCGTGCGGGTACGGCGAGGCTGCCTGCGCCGGCAGGATCAGGTGATCGCCGCGCCAGATCGAGTCGAAGCCGAGCTCCTCCGCCTTCGTCGCCTTCGCGAGGATCGCGGCGGGCTCGGTGCCGTACAGCCGCGTTCCGAAGCGCACCGAGCAGCCCTACCCGAGCAGGTCGAGCAGCCGGCGATCGCGGTCGGCGACCAGGTGGAAGATCTCGCCGAGCACGATCTCCCGGTAGTGAAGCGTCTCCCGGTGGAAGGCCAGCGCGTCCTCGTCGACCCACTGCTCGTACACGAAGAACCGCGCCGGATCGTCGCGGTCGACGTGCACGAGGAACATGATGCAGCCGGGCTCGTCGAGCGTGGGCTGGAGCAGGCGCCGGAACGCGTCGGCGAGCTCGCCGGCCTTGCCCGGCTTCGCGGTCAGGCTCGCCGTGACGACGAGCATCAGGCGGCGCCGCCGCGGTCGCGGCCGAGGCGCACGGGAAGCGCCGTCAGCGAGCGGAACATCGCGTTCCCGCGCCAGCCGAAGGTATCGGTGGCCAGCTTCAGCTCGGGGAAGCGGCGCGCGATCGTCCCGAAGGCGACCTCGCCCTCGAGGCGCGCGAGAGCGTTGCCGAGGCAGAAGTGGACGCCGAGCCCGAAGGCGAGGTGCTTGCGCGCCTCCGCGCGAGCGAGGTCGAGCTCGTCGGGCCGGTCGAACGCGCGCGGATCGCGGTTCGCGGCACCGATCATCACGCCGACCGTGGTGCCGGCATCGACCGGAAGCCCGGCGATCTCGACGTCCTCGCCGGCCACGCGCCAGGCCCACTGCGTTGGGTTGACGAACCGGAGGAGCTCCTCGACCGCCTCCTCCGCGCTCCCCGGGTCGTCGCAGAGCCGGCGCCACTGGTCGGGATGGGCGAGCAGGTCGCGGATGCCGGTGCCGAGGAGGTTCGTCGTCGTCTCGTGCCCGGCGAAGAGGAGGACGACGAACATCGCGGTCAGCTCGTCCTCGGTGAGCACGTCCTCGCCCTCGGCGTCGAGCAGGAGCCGCACGAGGTCGGACTCGCGTGGAGCCGTCCGTCGCTCTGCGACCATCTCGCGGATGTAGGCGCCGAACTCCTCGATCGCGCGGAGCGCGGGCAGCAACGTCCGCGGGTCGACGCCGCGGCGGTTCTCGCCGATGATCCCCGACCAGCGGTGGATCGTCTCGCGGTCGGCGGCGGGCACCTCGAGCATGTCGGCGATCGCCATCAACGGCAGCCGGTAGGCGAAGGGCATCAGATCGGCGATCCCGCCGACGGCCTCGTCCCGCGCCTGCCCGAGGAGGTCGTCCGTGTACTGCTGGAGGCGGTCGCGGAGCGCGGCGATCCGGCGCGGCGTGAAGGCGCGATGGCCGATGCGTCGCAGCCGCTCGTGCTGGGCGCCGTCAGAGCGACTCACGTACATCGCCTCGAAGTCGGAGACCGCGTGGAACGCCTCGCGCTCCTCCGCCGCCATCCGCGCGAGCGCCTCCTCGGTCCGGCTGCCGCGCGTCGTGTGGTTCGAGTAGCGCCGGTGATCGAGGAACACCGCCTTCGCCTCCCTGAATCGCGTCACGAAGACGATCGACCCGTGCCGGTGCGTCGGCCCGGCCTCGCGGAGGTCGGCGTAGAGCGGATACGGGTCGGCCATCGCCTCCGGCTCGCTCGCCAGCAGCGTCCCGAGGCGATCGTCGAGGTCGGACAGGGCGGCGGCGCTCACCCGCGAGACGCTAACAAAACGCGCGCCGTCCGCGAGTCGACGTACGGGGGCGCCGCATGTGAGAGGGTACGGAGATGACCACGCAGTTCGACGGGCGCTACGCCGACCGGTACCTGGAGGTCGAGGGCCTGCGGCTCCACTACACCGAGTGGAACGCCGACGCCGACCGTCACGTCGTCCTCCTCCACGGGCTCAACGTCCAGTGCCACACGTGGGATCCCCTCGCCGCCGATCTCGCCCGCGACCATCACGTCGTCGCGCTCGACCTCCGCGGGCACGGCGAGAGCGACTGGACGCGGGAGGGCTACGGGCTCCGCGACTTCGCGGGTGACGTCGCCGGGCTCGTCGACGCGCTCGGGCTCGAGCGTTTCGACCTGATCGGGCACTCGCTCGGCTGTCGCATCGGGATCGTCTACGCGGGCATGCACCCGGAGCGGGTCCGGACGCTTGCGCTCTCCGACGCGGGTCCCGAGTTCCCGCGGGAAGCGATCGAGTTCGCGACACGCGTCGTCAGCTCCGCCGGCGGCGAGGTGCGCGGGTTCGACACCGAGGCCGAGGCGCTCGCCTACTACGAGAAGATGCACCCGGAGTGGCAGCCGGTCTTCCTCGAGCTCCACGCGAGGCACCAGCTGCGCCGGAACTGGGCGGCCAAGCTCGTCTTCCGCGCCGATCCGGACCTGTTCTGGATCCTGGCCGGAGCCGGGCAGCGCGACGACGCCCTCTGCTGGGAGATGGTCGGCAAGCTGACGATGCCGACGCTGATCCTGTGGGGCGAGCGAAGCCCCTTCTTCAGCGAGGAGATCGCGAACCGCATGCTCGAGCGGATGACACAGGGACGACTTGTCCGGACCGGCACCGGGCACTACATCCCGCGAGAGGCGCCCGAGGAGTTCGCGCGGATCGTCCGCGGCTTCCTCACGGAAGCAGACGACTGAGCGCCAGGACGTCTGCCGGCGCGCGGGAGAGTAGGCGCCTCCGCACTCGTCGCCCGACTGCCTGAGCCTGGATCCACCGATGGGCGTGATCGCTCGATCTTTCAACTGCGCGAGCCTGGCAGGATGCACCGCCCGCGCCAATCGGTGGATCCAGGCTGAGCCCGGGAGCCCTCCGACTGAAGTCGGACGGGGTGCTGCAGCTGGCCGCGGTCACGCAGCGACCTCTGTCGTTCGACCGCCTCCCCGCCCCTTCCCCGCGTCCGACTTCAGTCGGACGCTGCCCGCGGACCCACACGGCGGCGGCGAAGCACCTACGGCCGTGGTCGCTCCGCGTAGTAGCTCTTCCAGGTCTCGAGGCTCTCCGGCCAGCCGGCGGGTGCAGGCTCCGCGTACGCCTTCTGCCGGTCGGTCTCCTCGAGCGTCTGGCCGAGCTCGCGCGGATCGGTGAAGTAGAAGAACGAGAGGAACCGCTCGCGGAACCGCCACTGCCCGTCGGCGCAGCGGCGGTACTCGTCGTGGTAGCGGATGCAGGCGACCTTCGCCTTGCCTTCGCGCGTCATCTCGGCGTGCGAGACGACGAGCCCGGTGGCGCGATCGGGGTCGGCGCGGTCGAGCTCGACGACCCGGTCGTGCGTGAAGTGGTTGGACGGGCCGAGCGCGGCGAAGCGGCCGTGGAACTGCTCGATCACGGCGTCCCGGCCGCGCGCGTTCATGACCCCGTCGCTCGAGCGCATGACGGCGTCGTTCGTGAAGAGACCGGCGAGGGCGTCGACGTCGCGGTCGTCGATGTGGAATCCGTACTGCGCGATCAGCTCGCTGATCGCCGTCCTGTCCTCGAGCTCCCGCACCCGCTCCTCCAGCGTCCTCTCACCGGCCATGCGCCTCCCGTCGTGGTCGAGAACCATGCATGCGATCGACTATCGTGGCTTCCCCATGGCCGAGCATACGAGCAGCCGTCGGTCGATTCAACTGCCGCCATCGCAGTCGACCCGCACGACGGCTCGGGCCGGGGGGTGAGGCCGCTCGACGGGATCCGGGTGCTCGACTTCACCCGCCACATGGCCGGTCCCTACGCGGCGCTCGCGCTCGCCGACTACGGCGCCGACGTGATCAAGGTCGAGTCGGTCGGCGCCGGCGACCCGTCGCGCCGCACCGGGGTCGACTACCTCGGCGACCAGAGCACGCTCTTCCTGATCTGGAACCGCGGCAAGCGCTCGCTCGCGATCGACATGCGGGCGCCCGAGGGGCTTGAGGCGATCCTCCGGCTCGTGCCGACGGTCGACGTCGTCCTCGAGAACTACCGGCCCGGCCAGGCCGACCGCTACGGCATCGGCTACGGGGCGCTCTCGGCGCTGAACGAGCGGCTCGTCTACTGCTCGATCTCCGCGTTCGGCCAGGAGGGACCGCTGGCGCCGTTCCCGGGC
>VGCB01000201.1 GCA_016870235.1 Actinomycetota bacterium
GTCCAGCGGACGACCGGCAGCGCCATCGTCCGCATGCTCACGAGCGGCTCCGCGACCCGCCGCTCGAGCGCGACGAAGACGGCGAGCATCGCCGCTCCGACCGCGAACAGCGCGAGCGTCGAGGGCGCGGCCCAGCCCCACCTGTTCGCCTGGCTGACGGCGATCAGGGGCGCCGACACGGTGACAGCGAGCACGACCGCGCCCAGGACGTCGATCCGCGCACGCCCGCCCGCAGGTGGCGCCACCAGGGGCACCACCCGAACGACGAGCGCCGCGGCGGCAAGGGCCATCACGCCGACGACGACGAAGATCCAGCGGTAGCTCGCGTGGTCGGAGACCAGCCCGCCGAGCACGGGGCCGAAGCCGCCGCCGAGGCCCATCGTCGCCGCCATCAGCCCGAGCGCGGACTCGCGGCGGCCCGGCTCGAGCCGCTCGCGCAGGATCGCGTACGCAAGTGGGTAGACCCCACCCCCGGCGCCCTGGATCACGCGGCCGACGAGCAGCACCGGCAGCAGATCGGTCGCCGCGCACACCGCGGAGCCGAGGGCGGCGGCGACGAGCGCCCCGACGAGCACGCGCCGGCGGCCGAACACGTCTCCGAGCCGGCCGACGATCCCGGTCAGCACCGACGCCGCGATCAGGTAGGCGCTGAGCGCCCAGCCGGCGGCCGTCGGGGAGACGTCGAGCGAGCGCTGGATCGCCGGCACCGCCGGGATTACCATCGTCGCTGCGAACCCGTAGGCGGTGCCGCCGAGGGCCATCGCCGCGATCAGGGCGGCCGGCCGCACGTCCTTCGCGCTCGCGCTCATCCGGCGACGCTCGCAGACGCTTCCGTTGCGGTCAACCGGGACCGTTGACCTGCGCGATGCGGAGCCATAGGCTCGCTGCCGTCCGGCTGGTCACGCTGTCGTTCGGACGTCCGGATCGAATGTCACCGCGAGGAGGAGTGGAGATGAGGCTCGAAGGCAAGGTCGCCGTCGTCACGGGGGGCGGCTCGGGGATCGGCGAGGCCGTCGCGATCCGGCTCGCAAAGGAGGGCGCCAGGGTCGCCGTCCTCGATCTGAACGAGAGCGCCGCGAAGCTGACGGCCGATCTCTGCGACGGCATCGCGCTCGTCGCCGACGTGGCGCGGAGCGCCGCCGTCGATGCCGCGCTCGCCGAGGCCGAGTCGCAGCTCGGGCCCGTCGACGTCTGGGTCAACAACGCCGGCGTGGCCGGGAAGCCCGGCTGGGCGAAGCCCGTCAACGCGCGGGCCGAGCAGCAGATCGCCGAGTCGGCGACGGGCGCGATCTCGACGCCGCTCGACGCGCTGATCACGATGGACGACGACGAGTGGCGGCGCATGATCGCCGTCCACCTCGACGGCACGTTCTACGGCACGCGCGCGGCCGCCCGCTCGATGGTGAAGCGACAGACCGGCGCGATCGTCAACATCGCCTCGATCTGCGGCATCGTCGGCTGCACCGGGCATCCGCACTACTCGGCCGCCAAGGCCGGGATCGCGGCGTTCTCGCGCACGGTGGCGAAGGAGCTGATCCTGCAGGGCGTCCGCGTCAACTCGGTCGCGCCCGGGTTCATCGAGACGCCGCTCCTGCACAGCGGGATGACCGACACGCTCAACGCCGTGATCACGCTCTCGACCCCGCAGGGCCGGCTCGGGCGGCCGGAGGAGGTCGCGGCGACGGTCGCGTTCCTGGCGAGCGACGACGCGTCGTTCTACGTCGGCCAGAACCTCAGCCCCAACGGCGGCTTCGTCACGGTGTAGATCGCCTGCAACGTCCGCGGCGAGCCTCCCTCCCCTGGCTCAGCCAGATGCGGTCCCGGCCTGCGTGCCGATGCGGGAGAATCCGACCCCGCCGAGGAAGATCGCGGCCGCGAGGACGCCCCACATCACCGGGTAGGAGCTCGCGTCGGCGATGGCGCCGAGGGCGGGCGTGAACACGATCCAGCCGAGCGCGAGGAAGGTGAGGCAGACGCCCGCGGCCGTCCCGGCCTTCTCGACCCCGACGATGTCCGTCAACCGGGTCATCCAGAGCCCCTGCCAGGCGTTGATCGTGAGCCCGGCCAGCACGCCCATGACGCCGAAGACGAGGAGCCCGTCGAGCGGCAGCACGGCGAGGCCGACCGCTGTGGCGACGCCCAGGCCGGACATCGTCAGCGGCAGGAGGCGCGCCCGCGTGTCGGGGCGGCGGTCGGCCACCCAGCCCCAGGCGATCCGACCGGCGATGCTCCCCGCCTGTACGGACACGAGCAGCAGCGCCGCGGTCGCGGTCTCGACGTGCGCCCGGTCCCGGACGTCGAGCGCGAAGTACGTGACCAGCACGTACTGACCGCCGACCATCACCGTGGCCCAGGCCGTGAGGAGGCGGACGTCGCGCGTCAGGAGCCCGCGGATCGGAGGCCGCGGCGCCCGCTCCCGGAACGTCGCCCGCGGGCCCAGCCCGGCGAGCCGCAGCACGACGGCCGCGCCGACGCACGTGAGCGCGCCCGAGACGCCGAGCGCCCACCGCCAGCCGGCGTGATCGGCGACGAGCGGCAGGGCGATCGCGGCGACGAGACCGCCGAACGGGACGGCCGCCTGGCGGATGCCCATCGCGAGCTCGCGCCGCTCGACGGCGAACATCGTGTAGACGAGCTTGCTGCCGGCAGGCGTCGCCGTCGAGAGGAAGAGGCCGATGGCGAAGAACACGATCAGCATCGCCGCGAACGGCAGCCCGGCCGTGATCGCCATCAGCACGCCGGCGACAAGGCTCCCCGCCACCAGGACGCGCCGCTCGCCGACGATGTCGACGGCGCGGCCGGCCGGGTAGAAGCCGAGCAGGCGGCCGACGCCCATCACGGCCACCATCGAGCCGGCGGCGGCCGCCGAGAGGTCGAGATCCTCCTCGACGAACGCGGTCAGCGTCGGGACGCCCTGCTCCATGATCGAGAAGGCCGTCTGCGCGACGACCGCGGCGAGGAGGACACGCCTCGCCGAGAGCTCCTCGACCTTCACTCGTACGTGTAGAAGCCCCGGCCGGTCTTCCGCCCGAGCAGGCCCGCCTTCGCCATGCGCACGAGGCGCGGCGGCGGCGCGAACCGCGGCTCGCGGTAGGCCTCCCAGAGCGCCTCGCACACGTGCACCATCACGTCGTTGCCGATCAGGTCGGAGAGGGCGAGCGGGCCGATCGGCCAGTTCGCGCCGAGCTTCATGCCCTTGTCGATGTCCTCGACGCTCGCCGTGCCCTCGTCGAGCACGCGGATCGCGTCGGCGATCATCGGCACGAGGACGCGGTTGACGACGAAGCCGGGAGTGTCGCCGCAGCCGATCGGCTGCTTGCCGATCCGCTCGGCGAACGCGTAGCAGGTGTCGAAGGCGACGTCGTTCGTGAGCTCGCCGCGCACGACCTCGACGAGCGGCAGCACGGGCACCGGGTTGAAGAAGTGCATGCCGGCCATCCGCGCCGGGTGCTTCAGGCTCGACGCGATGCGCGTCACCGAGAGCGCCGACGTGTTCGTGGCGAGCACCTCGCCCTCGGCGACGACGGCCTCGAGGCGCCCGAAGAGCTCGGTCTTCACGGCCATGTCCTCGAACACGGCCTCGATCACGAGCTCGCACGCCGCGAGGCCGCCGAGGTCGTCGGAGGTCTCGAGCAGCGCAAGCTGGGCGTCCCGGTCGGCCTCGGCCAGCTTGCCCTTCTCGACCGCCCTTCCGAGCTGCTTCTCGATCGACCCGCGGCCGCGTGCTGCGAGCTCGGGGGTCGACTCGACCGCGAGCGTCGGAACTCCCGCCTGGATGCACACCTGCGCGATCCCGGATCCCATCGTTCCGAGGCCGACGACCCCGACTCTCGACACCTGCTTCGCCTGGCTCATCTCACTCCCCTTCGCGGAACGTTCATACGGCAAGGCCGGCGTCGGCGCCGGCCTGGATCGCCGCGACGAAGTCGGCGGCGTGGTCGGCGTCGCCGAGGACGTGCGTCTCGCGACCGGTGACGACACCTGCGAGCTCCGATCCGCGCGGTCTCCAGCCGACGGCGAGCGCCACCCGATCGGCCGGGATCGCACCGGTCGACCCGTCCTCGACCCGTTCGACGAGCACCACGTTCGGCTCGATCGCGGTCACCTTCGTCTTCGTCTCGATCGCGACGCCCGCCGCGCGGAGCTCCTTGACCAGGTGCTTGCGCGTGATCTGCTCGACGCCGCGCCCGACCGACGGCAGCATCTCGACGATCGTCGCCTGCGCGCCGTTCGCGACGAGCCACTCGGCCGTCTCGCAGCCGGTGGCGCTGCCGCCGATGACGACGATCCGCTCGCCGGGGGCGACGTCGACGCGACCGTGGAGGATCTCCTGCGCGTCGAGGACGTTCGGCCCGTGGATGCCGGGGATCGGCGGGATCATCGGGTCGGCGCCCGTGGCGACGAGGATGGCGTCCGGATCCTCCGCCTCGATCGTCGCCTGGTCGACGTCGACGCCCGTGTGGATCTCGACCCCGAGCTCGCCGAGGATGCGCGCCTGGTAGTCGCGGTACTCGTAGACCGTGTGCTTGCTCGGCGCGCTCGCGGCGACGTCGAGCTTGCCGCCGAGGATCGGATCGCGCTCCCAGATCGACACCTCGTGCCCGCGGAGCCGGGCGATCCGCGCAGCCTCCATCCCGGCGGGACCGCTGCCGACGACCATCACCTTGCGGGGCGTCGCGGCCGGCTCGAGCCTCCAATCGGCCTCGCGGCCGACCTCCGGGTTGACGGCGCAGCGCGCCTCCTTCGCCGTGGCGACGAGGTCGACGCACGCGTTGCACGACATACAGGGGCGCACGTCGCCGAGCCGGCCCTGCTGCACCTTCACCGGCCAGTCCGGGTCGGCGATCAGCGCGCGGCCGAGCGCGATCATGTCCGCGGTGCCGTCGGCGAGCGCCTTCTCGGCGAGCGCGGGATCGTCGAGCCGGCCGACCGCGATCACAGGCACGTCGACCGCCTTCTTGATCTCGGCCGCGAGCGGGAGCAGGAACCCGCGCGGCATGAACATCGGCCCGATCGTGTAGTGGAGCGCGTACCAGTTGCCCGCAGAGACGCTGATGCAGCAGACGCCGGCGTCGACGAGAAGGCGGCTGACGGCGCAGGCGTCCTCGATCTCGAAGCCGCCGGTCGCCTCCTCGGCGCCCGAGATGCGGTACATGACCGGGTAGTCGGCGCCGCAGCGCTCGCGGATCGCGGCGACGATCTCGAGCGGGAAGCGCGCGCGGTTCTCGAGCGAGCCGCCGTACTCGTCGGTGCGGAGGTTCGAGAGCGGCGAGATGAACTCGCACGGCAGGTAGCAGTGGGCGCCGTGCACCTCGATGAAGTCGAAGCCCGCCTCCTGCGCGCACGCAGCCGAGAGCGCGTACTGCTCGATCAGCTGCTCGATGTCGTCCTTCGTGAGCTCGCGCGGGACCGGCGTGCGCGGCGAGAGCGGGACGGGCGAGGGCGCGATCGGCTCGCCGAGGAGCGTCTGCCGACCGGGGTGCCAGAGCTGGATCCCGATCGGGATCCCGTACGGCCGCAGCGCGTCGACGAGCTGCCTGAGCCCCGGCACGAACTCGGCGCCGTGCAGCCGCATCTCGGGCCCGACCCCGTAGCTGTCGGGCGCGATCAGGCTCGCCTCGATCGTGATCAGCCCCACCCCGCCCTCGGCCCGGCGACGGTAGTAGGCGATCGTCCGCTCGTTGACGGTGCCGTCGTGCTCCGGCAGCCCCGTGCCCATCGGCGGCATCACGATCCGGTTCGGCAGCCTGAGACCGGCGAGCTCGAGCGGCGAGAAGAGATGCGGGAACGCGGCCGTCACGGTCGGCCCGATTCTACGGATCTACCGACCGTTTGGTGGA
>VGCB01000202.1 GCA_016870235.1 Actinomycetota bacterium
CGATTCGACGGGTGACGGTCCCCGTCGACGACTCGGGCTCGCGACCGACGCCGTCCGCGGTTCCGGACGTCCTCGCGCCTGAGCTCGCGGTCGTCTTCGTCGGGATCAACCCGGGGAGGTTCTCCGCTGCCGCCGCCGCGCACTTCGCGAACCCGCGCAACGACTTCTGGCGGCTCCTCCACGCGGCCGGGTTCACGCCGCGTCTGCTCGATCCCTCCGAGCAGTTCGCCCTGCTCGGGCTCCGGATCGGCGTCACCAACGCCGCCTACCGGACGACGCCCGGCTCGAGCGACCTGCGCAAGGCCGACTTCGAGGGCTCGGGCGCGCGGCTCGCCCGGATCGCCGAGGAGCTGCAGCCGGGCGTGCTCGGGTTCGTCGGCAAGGAGGCCTTCCGCGGCGCGTTCGGCGCCCGCGGCGCGCACGGGCTGCAGGAGCGGCGCCTGGGGCAGACGGAGCTCTTCGTCCTGCCGTCCACCTCGCCGGCGAACGCCGCCGTCCCCTGGGACGAGCGCCTCCGCTGGTTCACCGCGCTCCGCGAGCACGTCGGCGATGGCCTCTGAGCCCGATCGGCTGCGGCCGGCGGCGCGGGCGCTCGTCCTCGACCCGGACGACCGGATCCTGCTCGTCCGCTTCGCCTTTCCGTGGGTCGACTACCCGGTCTGGGCGCCGCCGGGCGGCGGGCTCGAGCCGGGGGAGACCGCCGAGGCGGGGATCCGCCGGGAGCTCGCGGAGGAGGTCGGGCTCGTCGACTGCACCCTCGGCCCCGTCGTCTGGGTTCGCGAGGCGCGATGGGAGCAGGCGTCGGCTCTCGGCCCGTTCGACGGACAGCGCGAGCGGATCTTCCTCGTGCGCACGCCCGCGTTCGAGCCGCGGCCGCGCCTCGACGAGGAGGAGCTCCGGCGCGAGCTTGTCACCGGCGTCCGCTGGTGGACGCTCGCGGAGATCGGGGCGGAGACCGAGGCGCGGTTCGTGCCGCTGGCCCTCCACGCCCATCTCCGCGAGCTCCTCCGGCACGGCCCGCCCGACGAGCCGCTCCTCGTCGGCTTTTGAGGGCCGCTCAGCGGTCGAGCGCGGCCTCGTACCGTCCGAGCACCGTCACCCAGCCGCCGTCGTCGTTCCCGCGGGTCTCCGCGGCGGTGTCGCCGAGTCGCTCCCAGCCCGAGTGGACGAGGTCGACGCGCGTCCCGTCTCCTTCGGGGGTGAACGTCACCTCGACGTCGGTCGCGGCGAGCGCCTCCGGGTTCACCTTCCACGCGATCGCGAGCCGGTGTGGCGGATCCCACGCGGTGACGTCGGCCCAGTGCGCCCTCTCGCCGCCGGTCGAGATCTCGTAGACCTCGCCGCCGACCTGCTCCTCCCACACGACCTCGCGCACGGCACCCGGGTGCAGCGCGTGGGTCTCGAGCGGCCACCAGGTCGCGACCTCGTGCGTGAAGACCCGGAAGGCCGTCTCGGTGTCGCAGCGGACGCTGATCGTCCGCGTGATGGGTGCGATCGCCTCGATGCTCGTCATACCCGACTCCTTTCACTCGTCTCCGGAAGCCGATCGATGTCGGCCTGGTGCTCGGCGGCGGCGGCGAAGCGCGCGAGCGCGTCGTCCCAGAACCCCTCGACCCAGCGGCGGAGCTCCTCGAAGCCCTCGCGGCGGAGCGCGTAGACGTGCCGTGTGCCCTCGACCGTGAAGCCGACCAGCCCAGCCTGCTCGAGTACCTTCAGGTGCTGCGAGACGGCAGGCCGGCTGACCGGAAGCTCGGCCGCGATCTCGGCCACGGACGCCGGCCCGCCACGGAGGCGCTCCACGACCGCGCGTCGCGTCCCTTCCCCGAGGGCGTCGAGCAGTTGGTAAGCATTCACTTACCGTAAGATATCACTTACCGAGGCGGGACGTCAAGGACGCGTCGACTGCCCTCAGCCTTCGCGCCAGCGGCTCGTGATCGGCGGTCGCCAGTCGCGGCCGAACGCGCGCGGACGGAGCTTCGCCCCGGGCGCGGCCTGCCGCCGCTTGTACTCGGCCCGGTCGACGAGCGCGAGCGTCCGGTCGACCGTCGCCTGGTCGAACTCGACGAGGAGCTCGTCGCGCGAGCGATCGAGCTCGACGTACGCCTCGAGGACGGGGTCGAGGAGCTCGTACGGCGGCAGCGACTGGTCGTCGCGCTGGCCGCTGCGGAGCTCGGCGGTCGGCGGCCGCTCGATCGTCGTGACCGGGATCAGCTCGCGCCCGGCGCGTTCGTTGAGATGGCGGGCGAGACGGAAGACGTCCGTCTTGAACACGTCCTTGAGGAGCGCGTAGCCGCCCACCATGTCGCCGTAGAGCGTCGCGTAGCCGACCGACATCTCCGACTTGTTCCCGGTCGCGATCACGAGCCAGCCGTTCGCGTTCGAGAGGGCCATCAGGATCGTGCCGCGGATGCGCGCCTGCAGGTTCTCGGCGGCGACCCCGTCGATCCCGCCGAGCGCCTCGTGGAACGCGCCGACGACCTCCTCGATCGCGATCTCGCGGAAGTCGACGCCGAGGTTCTCGCTGACGAGGCGCGCGTCGCCCCGCGTCTCGCCGGAGGAGAAGCGCGAGGGCATCGAGACCGTATGGACGCGATCGGGCCCGAGCGCGTCGACGCAGAGGGCGGCAGTGACGGCGGAGTCGATGCCGCCCGAGATCCCGACGACGACGTCGCCGAAGCCGTTCTTGCCGACGTAGTCGCGCAGGGCCAGGACGAGCGCGAGGCGCATCTGCTCGAGCTCCGGCGCGAACGCGTCGATCGGGCCGGCCGCCGCGTGCGACATGGGCATCGGGGCGGCGAGGTCGACGATCGGCACCTCGGGCGGGTCGGAGCGGGAGCGCTCGAGCTCGCGCCGGCGGACGTCGCGGAGGCGGCGGCCGATCGCCTCGGTCGGGTCGACGTCGACGACGAGCAGCGTCTCCTCGAACCCGGGCGCGCGCGCGACGACCTCGCCCTCGTCGTCGAGCACGACCGAGTGGCCGTCGAACACGAGCTCGTCCTGGCCGCCGACGAGGTTGCAGAACGCGAGGTACGAGGCGTTGTCGCGCGCACGGGTGACGAGCATCTCCTCGCGGTCCTCCGCCTTGCCGACGTGGAAGGGCGAGGCGGAGAGGTTGACGATGAGCTGCGCGCCGGCGAGCGCGAGGTCGGTTGCCGGCGGCCCGGGCTGCCAGATGTCCTCGCAGATCGTCGTCCCGATCAGCACCTCGCCGAGCCGGAGCAGGAAGAGCTCTCGGCGGCCCTCGGCGAAGTACCGGTGCTCGTCGAAGACCCCGTAGTTCGGGAGGAAGCGCTTCCGGTAGACGGCCCGGATCGCGCCGTCGGCGCAGACGGCGCAGGCGTTGAAGAGGTCGCGGTCGAAGATCGGGCAGCCGACGAGCGCGACGAGGCCGCTCGTCGCCCGTGCGATCTCCTCGAGCGAGGCGCGCGCGGCCCTGACGAACGCGGGTCGGAGCAGGAGATCCTCGGGCGGGTAGCCGGTGACCGCGAGCTCCGGGAAGACGACGAGGTCGGCGCCGGCCTCCCGTGCCTCCTCGAGCCAGGCGAGGATCGCGTCCCGATTGCCGTCGAGGTCGCCGACGACGGCGTTGAGCTGCGCGAGGGCGACTCGCATGCGGTTCACGGTAGCCACGTGACTCGTGTCCCACGCGCGCTGCCGTCCCGCAGGGGCACCTGCACGGTCAGGGCTTCGGTGTCCTGATCTCAGCTCAGTGGTGGTCCACACGTTCGTTGGACGCGTCTGGCTCCATTTCAGCGACGCGTGCGGGCAGGTGCATGACCCGATCTCAGGAGGGGTTCCCAAGGGGAACCTCCGGTTCCCCCTGCTTCAGGAGCGAAGCGCTCGATTCGAGCCCCAGCTCGACCCGAACGGCCAGGCACGTGATCACCGCATCGCGAGCAGCAGCCCGCCGTCGTCGTCATAGGCGGGGAAGAGGTCGACGATGACGTCCTTGACGATCCCGCCGCGCGTGGTCATCTGCGTCTTCTTGCCGAGCTGGCGGACGCCCCATTCGCGGACGGTCTCGATCGGGGCGGGGTCACTGAGGCTGAACGCCTCTGCGACGTCGCGGCCGAGGAGCTCGCCGTCGCGGAAGCCGGAGAGCTCGAAGACGCCGCGGCCGGCGGCGAGGATGCGCCCGCCGGCGTCGCAGACGACGAGCCCGCTCGTGGGCGCCGGGTAGTAGTCCTCGAGCAGTTGGAAGAGGAACCCGAACGAGCAGGATCGGCATTGCACCGTCTGTTGCGAGAACCCCTCGTAGCCGTCGGTGTCGACGGAGCGGGCCTTGCAGTTCGGGCAGATGAAGACGGGCACGGTGCGATCGTACGTGCGGCCGGTCGGGTCACGGGGCGCGCAGGGCTCTCGACCCGATGTTGTTAGCGTGTGCTAACTTAGCGATCGCGAACACGGGAGGTCGCATGACGCCGTCGGCGTTCTCGGGCCCGCACCGGAAGTGGTGGACGCTCGCCGCCGTCTCGTTCGGGCTGTTCATGATCATGCTCGACAACACCGTCGTGAACGTCGCGCTGCCGTCGATCCAGCGGGATCTCGGCGTCAGCCTCTCCGAGCTCGAGTGGGTCGTCACCGGCTACGCGCTCACGTTCGCGGCCCTGATGCTCGTCGGCGGCAAGCTGGCCGACGCCTATGGCCGCCGGCGTCTGTTCGTGACCGGGATGGTCGTCTTCGCGGTGGCGTCGCTCGGCTGCGGCCTCGCTTGGTCGGGCGGCGCGCTGATCGGCGCGCGCGTCCTGCAGGGGGTGGGGGCGGCGATGATGAGCCCGGCGACGCTCTCGATCATCGCGGCCACGTTCCCGCCGCGCCAGCGCGGAACCGCGATCGGGATCTGGGCCGGCGTCTCGGCGCTCGCGCTCGCCGTCGGGCCACTCGCCGGCGGGCTGCTGACCGATCACCTCTCCTGGCACTGGATCTTCTTCATCAACCTGCCGGTGGCGGCGGTCGGCGTGCTCGCCGCGTTCTTGCTGATCGACGAGTCGAGCGACCCGACGCACGAGAGCCTCGATCTGCCCGGTCTCGCCACCTCGTCGCTCGCGCTCTTCTCGCTCACCTTCGCGCTGATCGAGGCCAACCGGTACGGCTGGTCGTCAGCGCTGATCGTGGCGTCGTTCGCGGTCGCCGCGGTCGCGCTCGCCGCCTTCGTCGTGCTCGAGCGTCGCCGGCGCGCGCCGATGCTCGATCTGACGCTGTTCCGCAGCGGGACGTTCGTCGGCGCCAACTTCGCGGTGTTCCTGATCGCCCTCGCCATGTTCGGGGTCTTCTTCTTCGTCTCGCTGTACCTCCAGAACGTCCTCGGGTACTCGGCCGTCGAGGCCGGGGCGACGTTCTTGCCGATGACGATCCTGATCGTCGTCTCGGCGCCGCTCGCCGGCCGGGTGGCCGACCGGATCGGCTCGCGGTGGCTCGTTACCGGAGGGATGCTCCTGATGGTCGCGCACCTCCTTCTGTTCGCGCAGCTCGGGGCCGAGGAGAGCTTCTGGAGCATCCTGCCGGCGCTCCTCGTCGGCGGGGTCGGGATGGCCGGCGTGATGACGCCGTCGAGCGCCGCCGCGATGAAGGCCGTTCCCGTCGAGAAGGCCGGGGTCGGCTCGGCCGTCCTCAACGCCCACCGGCAGGTCGGCGGCGCCTTCGGGATCGCGCTGATGGGCGCGATCGTCGCCTCCCAGGCCGACGGCACGCGGTCGGTGCCGGCGTTCCTCGACGGGCTGCACCTCGCGCTGACGGTCTCCGCGGCGATCGCGTTCGGCGGCGCGGTCGTCGCCGCGACGTTGCTGCGCGCGGACGGGTCGGGCCTGGAAGGGGCGCAGCGGGCGGAGCG